>JAOZQE010000101.1 GCA_029932385.1 bacterium
AGTTTAGCTGAATTTTTTTCCGCTTTACTATCTCTATCTCGCTCCTCGGTCTGGCCCCGCATCCCTAGTTAATTAAATCGATAAATATCTTTCTCCCCTTTGCGGTTTATTTGCTCATAATTCACGCCGATGCAAACGCTGCTTCGCCAAAAAAAGGGAGTCCGTAATTGGACTCCCTTTTTTTTGATTAACAATATTTTTCTGAAAGTTTATCCGAGTTTAACCGCCGCATTTTCCGCTGCCAGCATAACGTGGTAGCTTAAAGGAGATGAGGTCAAAAGGGGATGGGTGGCGTACTGCATGACCGCCAGCTGTTCTGCAGTTAATTGCGCCTGAATCGCTACTGCGATGATATTCACCATATCCGCTGCAGCTTCACCACCACTGACATGCCCGCCGATTACCTCGCCATTGTCCTTACGGAAGAGAAGTTTGATCTTCATATCCGGAACTGATCCGGGCAGGTGTCCAGGATGCCGGTTCGGAGCTGTTACCTCACCGATAACAAAATCGATTCCGGCATCAGTCGCCGCCTTACTGGTGAGACCGGCCGCCGCAACGGCCCGTTTGCCGACCAGTGTGCTGAAGGCTCCCAGAGCTCCTTGAGTTTTGCGTTTTTTCTCATAAAGATTACTGGCGGCGATCATGCCTTCGCTGCAGGCGACCGAGGCCAGGCGGATGCCGCTCGGCTGGCCGGTAATGCAAGAGAATTTAGTTGTACAATCACCCGCGGCGAATATATCCGGGTCGGTAGTCTGCATGTATTCATCAACTTTGATGCCGCCGCGAGGGTCGGCCTCAAGGCCGCATGCCTGGGCCAGGTCGATGTCAGCCTGGGCGCCGATGCCGATAATAACGACATCCGCTTTGAGCACCTCACCGTCAGCCAGTTTAACGCCGTCGGCATTCTTCTGGCCGGAGATTTCAAGCGCCTGACAGTTGGTTTTAATCGTAATCCCGATATTTTCAAGTTCCTTTTCAATCTCTATACAGAACTCTTCCTCGCAGGCAAGCATCAGGCATTTCGGCAACATCTCAACGATGGTTACACTCTTTTCGCAGTTGCTTTTGGCTCCCATCGCGACAATCTGTTCTGCCATCTCGACGCCGATGAAACCGCCGCCGATGACGACAACATTTCGAGCCGGTTCCAGGGCCGTGAATAGTTGTTCGAGATGTACGGGATCCTTGCTGATTGTAAAAACATTACCTTTATCAATTCCGGGCAGGGGTGGGACAAAAGGTTTTGAACCGGTGCCGATGATGAGCTTGTCGTAAGCGATTTTGTCGCCGTCAGCAAAAAGAACTTCCTTCTGGGATCGGTCAATACTAGTAACGTTTCTCCTTTGGATATCAATGCCCTGGTCGATAAATCCCTGGTCTGGAATCAGGTCTTTGGCAACCGATCCCATGATTCCGAAGATATAGGGAATGCCGCAGGGAACCGGGGTGTTGCTGACATTTCTGAGAACGGTAACGCTTTTTTTCGGGTCTCTTTTTTTCAAGGTAACGGCTGCCATCACACCTGCTGCCGATCCGCCGATTATCACTACATCACTTTTCATTTAAGTCTCTCCAAAGTTTGAATGTTTACCATCTTACAGGGGGGGTCTTGAAAAAGGCAATTTTTCAAGGTACCCATAAGTAATGCCATTATCAAAATCAGGCTCTCAATACGCCTAACCTGAAGTATTGTCAAGATTTAATTGTGGGTATCTGCACTTATCCTCAGCTATGGCTGCAGTATAGTTATTCTGACCTGGATAATACGATTTTGAGAAATTTTTGTGACCTTTAGTTCCAGATTGTCAACCGTAACCAGGTCTCCCGGTGCCGGGATCTTGCCGAGTTGATCAAGAATCAGGCCGGCAAGGTTGTCGTTGGTTAGATTTCCCGGGAAGCTGAGTTCGGGAATCTCCTGTTCTATCTTTCTTAAGGAGATGGTGCCGGGTACCAGATAGCTGTGGTTGGGCAAGGTGATAATCGTTGAAGGAAGCTTGTGGTCGGTTTCGTCGGCCAGGTGGCCGACGATCTCACTGACGATATCATCACGGCTTAAAAGGCCTTCAATGCCGCCGTATTCATCAACCACCATCGCCAGACTGATACGATAGCGGCGGAACTTTTCCAGGAGATCATCCAGAGTTGCTGTCTCCGGAAAAAAATGGACAGGCCGGAGCAGGGGTTTTAAGGAAAACGGTTTTTTGCTGCGCCGGAAAAGGTCTTTAATATGGAGAATGCCGATAACATTTTCCGGCTCTTTGCTGTAAACCGGGTAGCGGGAGAAACCATTTTTTCTGATAACTTCATTGATCTGCTTTAAAGGCGTGTCTAGCGCCAGAGAGATAATCTGGGAGCGGGGCTGCATAACCCCGCGGGCCCGGGTTTTGTCAATATTGAGAATGTTGGCCAGCATTGAGCTCTCACTCTCCCGGAGCAGGCCTTCCTGTCTCCCGGAGAGAATCACGCTTTTGATCTCTTCCTCCGAGATGGCCGGGGCCTGAACTCTTTCCGGCATTCCCATCAGGCGGAGTAGAAGATTGACGGCCAGAGCGAGAAAGCGGTTGATCGGCATTAATATTGTAATCAGGAATCTGAGCGGCAGAGCCGCTTTGATGCTGATGCTGTCGGGATGGGCTGTAGCATAAGTTTTCGGAGTTATTTCAGCACCGATCAGGAGGATGACAGTCACCGCGATGGTGGCGATAATGACCCCGTTTTCACCCCAAAGATCGATACATATCTTGGTCGCCAGAGCCGATGCCGCAACATTGACAAAATTGTTGCAGACTAAAATGGTGCTGATAAATTCCCGGGGCTGTTTGAGAATCTTTTCCAGTACTTTAGTGGCTCGGGGATGGTCATCGGCGAAATTTTTAAGGCGGTGATGACGGAGACTGAAGAGTGCGGTTTCAGTTCCAGAGAAGATGGCCGAACAGAGAATCAGGAGAAAAAAGAGAGCAATTTGTGAAAGCAGATTGATATGATCCATTGTTTCTGACTATTTCCTTTACAAAAGTGGCGCTATGGACTATTTTTCTGGGCTCCAAATATCGTTTTTAAGGTTATTTTGATAAATTGAGATAAGGTAAATTATATTGTCCGGTTCATGTTCGATCGTTGCCGAGTTTTTTGACCTTGATGCCGTTCGACAATATTGATAATAACTTGGAGAGTCGTTAATGTCTACTGTTAAAACTGAAGCAGAAAAAAATAGTGATAATGAGAGCCGGAAACCGGAGCCGAAAAAGAGCGGCGGCGGTCTCTTCTCCCGGCTTAAAAATGGTCTCGCAAAAACCCGGCAGCAGTTTGTCGGGACTCTGGATAATCTCTTTTACGGTGAGAAAGAGATTGATGAGGAGTTTCTGGAGGAGCTCGAAGAGATCCTTCTGACCTCCGATCTCGGAGTGAAAACCAGTTATCGTCTCTTTTCCCAGATTGAGGAGAAGGTAAGCCATAAAGAACTTGAGAATCCGGCTCATCTCCGGGCTTTTCTGCAGGGTGAAATCGGGACTATCCTCAAGCGTTCCGAGTCGACCTGGGAGCTTGATAATAAACCTTATGTCATTATGACTATCGGCGTCAACGGGGTCGGGAAAACGACCACTATTGGCAAGCTTGCTTCGATCTTCGCCAAACAGAAGAAAAAGGTGGTTTTAGGGGCGGCCGATACCTTCCGGGCGGCCGCAGTCGAACAGCTGACGGTTTGGGCAGAGCGGGCCAAGGTGCCGATTATTAAACAGAATATGGGGGCAGATCCGGCTGCGGTGGCTTTTGATACGGTTCAGTCTGCGGTTAAACGTGATGCTGATGTTGTGCTTATCGATACTGCCGGGCGTCTGCATACCAAGGTTAACCTGATGGATGAGTTGAAGAAAATTCAGCGTGTTTTAGGAAAAGCTCTGCCCGGTGCCCCTCATGAAGTGCTGTTGATTCTGGATGCCAATACCGGTCAGAATGCGATTTCTCAGGCGCAGATGTTTCATCAGGAGATCGGGGTGACCGGCCTGGTGATGACCAAACTTGACGGTACCGCCAAGGGCGGGGTGATAGTCGGGGTCTGTGACGAGTTGAAGGTACCGGTTCGCTACATCGGTATCGGTGAAAGTATCTCCGATTTAAGGGAGTTTAGTTCCGATGATTTTGTCGATGCCCTGTTTGATACGGTTTAGCTAATTTCTTGACTATGTCTAATCTTTCCAGTTGGGATGCTCTGCTTGAATCAGCCCGGCGTATTTCTCCGGTCCGGGTTGCTCTCTCCGGCGGCATTGACAGCCTCTGGCTCTTTCATTTCTTGAAAAATATTGCCATGATCGAGGTGACCCCGGTTTTTTTCAATCATCCCGGGGTTTTTCCGGAAGAGCGGGTCGCTGCGGAAGATGTAATCGCCGCAAATTCAGGCCTTGTATTTGAGTTTACCCGGGCAGAGATGTCAGCGATCTGGGGTGAGACGGAAAAAGAGCGTTGCTATCGTTGTAAATATCACCTGTTCAGTCGTATGATAAGTGAAACTGACCCGGCTGTAACTATCTGTGACGGTACTCACTTAGATGATGATCCCAAACGGCGCCCTGGAATTCGGGCTTTAACCGAACTTGGTATTGTCAGCCCGCTGAGAATCTGCGGTTGGGATAAAGAGATGATTCGTGCGGCATCCCGAAAAGCCGGACTTAAAGCCTGGAATCAGCCGGCCCGGGCCTGTCTGGTTGTCGCGGGAAAACTTGGAATATGAAAATATGAATCGTGATGAGCTGAAAAATATTCTAGATGAATTAAAACGCGGTGAGCGCCGGGTCGATGAGGTCGCGAATCTGCTCGAACATCTCCCTTTTCGAGATCTGGGCATTGCCCATCTCGATACCCACCGGGGTTTGCGTTCGGTAATGGGTGAAGTAGTGTTCGCCTTGGGAAAAGAGATTTCCGATATCGGGATAATTCTCAACGGCCTGCTTGAACATGAGGATAATATCCTGGTAACCCGTCTCGAAAGTCATAAGGCGGCTGTTTTACAGCCTCAATTCCCTCAGTTTACATATCATGCTGCGGGCCAGTATTTTGTGAAAATGGGCCGGGACGTTCCCGATCAGGGCCGTGGGTTGGTTCTACTGGTTACGGCCGGGACTTCAGATCTGAGGGTTGCGCATGAGGCTGAAATAACCCTGAGAATGATGGGTCAGAGATGTGAGAAACTGGTTGATGTCGGGGTTGCCGGTATTCATCGGCTGCTAGCCTACCGGGAAAAACTGCTGGCAGCCGAGGTGCTGATTGTCATTGCCGGAATGGAAGGAGCGCTTCCCAGTGTGGTCGCCGGGCTGGTTGATAAACCGGTTATCGCGGTGCCGACCAGCATCGGTTATGGGGCCTCCTTCGGCGGTGTCGCCGCCCTCTTGGGAATGCTCAATTCATGTGCCGGTGGTATCGGTGTGGTTAACATCGATAACGGCTTCGGCGCCGCCTATCTCGCAGCCCTGATTAACCGTGGTTAAATAAATTACTTCTCTTTTGCAAAGAGAAGTAATTTAATCCCTTTTCCCGATAGTAAAAAACCGGTTACTTTTCCTGCCAGTTGGGGGCCCGTTTTTCCATGAAAGCTTTAATCCCTTCGGCCGCATCTTCAGTCGTACACATGCGGGCAAAAGCTTCATTCATATACTCGAAAGCCTTATAGTAATCCTGGTCGGCGGCGCCATAGAAAGCGGTTTTGGCAATCTGTAAAGCGATCGGGCTCTTTTGTGCCAGCCCAGCCGCCCATTTCCGGGTTTCGGCTTCGAGTTCATCGTCAGCCACCACCCGGTTGACAAGCCCCATATCCAAAGCCTTGTCGGCTTTAATTAGCTGACCGTCGAAAAGCAGCTCCAAGGCCCTTTTACGACCAATCATCTTACTCACCGGAACAATTGGACCAATACAGTTTAAGCCAACATTAATTGCCGTCAAACCGTAACGAGCCCCAGCCGCCATTACCGCCAGATCAGCCGCCGCCACCAGGCCGGCACCATTGGCCGCCGCGACCCCATGAACCTGAGCAATCACCGGTTTTTTCATTCGACTCATGGTAATCAGCGGAGTCTCCATGGTCTCGATCCACTCTTTATACTCCATCGCCGTCTTGCCGAAGAAATCGCTGACATCAATACCGGCACAAAAGGCTTTCCCGGAACCTTTAAGAATAATCACCCGCACATCATCACGACCATCAAGTTCCAACAAAGCCTGATTCAATTCCAGGGCCAACGGCAAACTGAATGTATTCAAACTCTTCGGGCGATTAAGGGTTATCTCTCCCACATTCTCAGCTACTATCTCGACCATCACATTTTCATAACTCATACTTTACCTCTCATGATTAAATTATTTTTCCCCAAATCTAATGATAAATTCGTAAAAAAATTCCATAAACATCATATAGGCACAAACTCTATCCAAAAGCTATTTAATTTACTGGCTTTCGACTTTCGTCAGTCGGAGCTATTTTTCTTAGGATATTCGCAAGGGAACTTACGCTTCCCCGGCGGTTTAATCTTTGCGAGCTACACTTTAATCAAGTGAAATCTGCGGTTGCCATTCAAGCCAGCACTCTTTTAATTCGTCATGGAGAATAAAATGGTGTCCGTTGGTGACCTTCGAGCCCATTTCATCCCCTTCCGGTGTGGCCAGGGAGAGCCCTCCGATCATGATTGTTTCGAGTGATTCAGTGGTGATTTTAACCCCGGAAAAGAGCCCCGCCTTGACATTAATCCCGCTACTGTTCCAGAATTTTGAGTTGCTTCGGATCAAGCGGTCATAAGGGCTTTTTATATTGACGTGAACCCATACTTTTTGCGCCATTGGCGATAATCTTGAGCCGGTGACGCGGCCGATTTCGACCTGGCGGAAGTAGAGGGGTGAATTCTT
>JAOZQE010000102.1 GCA_029932385.1 bacterium
ATATGACTTAAACCGTTGGAGTGGATGTCAAGATAGGGGTGATCGATCTGAAAGATGTCACCGGTAAAAACAATCTTGGTTCCCTCTCCAGCCCGGGTAACGATTGTTTTAACCTCGTGCGGGGTCAGATTCTGGGCCTCATCGACAATAAAAAAGATTTTGACCAGGCTCCGGCCACGGATATAGGAGAGCGCCGTAATAACCAGTTTTTCATCTTCCAGGAGATCGCGGTAGTGAGGCGCATTTTTACCCTCCCGGCTATGTGCTTGAATCACGCCGAGATTATCAAAAAGGGGTTGGGTATAGGGTGAAATTTTGGAACTGATATCACCCGGCAGATAACCGATATCCTTATTGCTTAAAGGAACAATCGGCCGCGCCAGATATATCTGCCGGTAGAGACTGCGCTGTTCCAAACCCGCCGCCAGGGCCAGCAGGGTTTTACCGGTTCCGGCCTTGCCCGTTATCGTAACCAGAGGAATATCGGGATTAAGCAGAGCATCTAAAGCGAAAATCTGCTCCGCATTATGCGGCATGATACCGGAAACCTCTCTTTTTTCAATGCGGTTAATTGCTTCCCGGTTGCTGTCGCAGACGGCCAGGGCTGATTTTGATGCGGAACGAACTATTACATATTCATTAGGTTGCAAAGCCTTTTCCAGCGGCAGTTCCGCCAGCGGCAGACTCCCCTCTTCAGCATACAACCGGTCAACAAGTTCATCCGCAGCGACAGCAACCGTCCGGGTACCGGTGTAGAGGGTTTTGACATCCTTAACATGGTCACTGGTATAGTCCTCAGCCTGAAGCCCGACGGCTTTGGCTTTCATGCGCAAATTGACGTCCTTGGTGACCAGAATGACCTTGCGGTTTTTTTCTTTGTGGCTGAGAACATAAGCGAGATTAAGAATCCGGTGATCCTTCTTCAAGGGACTGAAACTCGCTTTAATTTCAGGGGCCATCTCCTCTTCCAGGCGGATACTGATTTTACCAAGACCGGGGCCGATAGTAATCCCGCTGTTAAAAATCGCATCACCGCAGAGTTCATCGAGAGAACGTACAAACTGGCGGGCGTGATAATTGATAATTTCATTGCCGCGCTTAAAATTGTCGAGCTCTTCAAGAACCGTGATCGGAATAATGACATCATTGTCGGCAAAATGCCGGAAGGATTCACTGTCATGCAGGATGACATTGGTATCAAGAACAAATATTTTTTTATCCAGCGATCCGTTTTCCATAACCTCTATCTCCGGTTGCCTATAAATTAAGAGAAGGTTTGCAAAAATTCTAACTTTTGAAGGTATCTTGCAACTTAAAGGCCAAAAGTTCCTCCACTGCGGCCAGCACCCGGCGCCAGCCGATCGCTTCGAGACAGAGCCGGCTTTTACAGGAACGTTTACGGCAAGGGCTGCACGGCAGAGGATGACGGACAATTCGATAAGGGGTGCCGTAAGGGGCATTCACCTGGGGATGGGTGGGGCCGAAGATAACAACCACTGGAATCTGCATCGCCACCGCCAGATGGGCCGGGCCGGTATCACCCCCGACAAAGAGATCACAAGTGCCAAAAAGAGCGGCTAAATCAAGCAGAGAGGAGGTCTTTGCGGCGACCAGCAACGGCACCCGGACATGACCGGCAATCAACTCAACCGTTTCCCGTTCACCCGGCCCCCAGGTCAATATGACCCGGGCATCAAGTTTCTCCACCAGGGCATTAACCAGGCCGACATATCCGTTCCGATGCCAGCGTTTATAAGCGGTCTTGCGGCTGCTGCCGGGGTGCAATACAATAACCGGCCCGGTTCCCGGCAACTCCGACAACCGGTCGAGTGAGGCATAGGCATGTTCCCGGTTCAGTGCTTTAACCGGTAGCTGATAAGCAACCGGGGTGACATTTTCAACCCCTAAAGATTCCACCATGGCCAACGCCCGGGCGACCCGGTTAAGTTCGGTGCTGGCGGGCTTAAATTGATGCGTGTAGAATACGGTACTGCCCTCTTTAGCCTCAGGCCGGGCAAAACCGACCCGCTCTGGAGCCACGCTCAAACGGGAGAAAAGGGCACTCTTAAAAATTCCGTGAAAATCGATGACCAGGTCAAATTTTTCAGCTCGCAGATCACTGATCAGATTGCTGAGTGAAAGTAAAGCCCGAACTATATTCCCGGGTGAACGCCGGAAATCGCCAAACAATCCCCGTTCAAAAATCAACACCTTATCGATCGCCGGATGCCCTTTCAAAACCGATGCCGCCGCCGGTTCAACCAGCCAGGTAAAACTGGTTTCAGGAGACTGCTTATGCCAGGCATTAACCGCGGGCAGAGTCCGCACGACATCACCTATAGCACTTAAACGGACTATCAGTACTTTTCTATATTTATCAATTGCGTCCAAAGACTACCTCGCTCACGCAAACATAACAGATAAGATGTAAAAGGAATTAATTTATATACCATTTTCACAAAAAAAACGGCAAGCTTAAATCCTGCCGGGCTTGAATTTAGCCAACTTTTACTCTGATTATACTTGACTTATACTGAAAAACAAGTTCTATTGTCGTAAAATTCGACATCCCCGAATTCGTCACTCACCGAATAGAGTCTGATTTCTTAAAAAACCTGCCCTGAAATTCAGGTTCCGGCTCGATCTGACGAGCAGAGTTGAGACTCCCTGATGACATTTGTAAGTAATGGAGAAAACTAATTGAGCGAGAAAGAGAGAGGCGTTTTTGACCGGCTGCTGGGACTGTTTCAGGGGGAGCAGGAAAGCCCTCCGACAGAAGAGGAGCTTTTTGAGATAATTAATGCCAGCGGTGAGACCGGGGTGATCGCGGATGACACCCATGAGATGCTGAGCAGCGTTATTCAGCTTAAACAGATCCAGGTCCAGGAAGTCATGGTTCCCCGCACGGAGTTTGCGGCGATCTCGGCCGCCGCCACTCTCAATGAAGCCATTACGATCATCACCGATAAAGGTTTCTCCCGTTATCCTGTATTTCATGATAATCTCGATCAGGTCATCGGCATTCTCCACGCCAAAGATATCCTTCAACATCTGGGGACGGATTTAGACCGACTCCGCCTGCGGGAGATTATGCGGCCGGTCTACTTTGTCCCGGAAACCAAAAAGGTCAGCGATCTGCTGGAGGAGTTCAGAACCAAAGGCATCCATATTGCGGTCGCCGTTGATGAATATGGCGGCACCTCCGGGCTGGTCACCATAAGTGACCTGGTAGAGGAAATTATCGGCAAGATTTATGAAGAAAATCTACCGGTCGAAACCAGTGAACAACTGATCAAAAAACTTGATGACGGCAGCTATATGGTCAGCGGCAAAACCGAAATCGAAGAGATCGAAGAACTGTTCGATATTGAGATAGAGCACCGGGGCAAATTCGAGAGTGTCGGCGGCCTGGCCGTATTTTTAAGCGGCAGCATCCCGCAGACCGGGGAAACCTTCACCTACAAAAACCTCTCTCTATCCGTCGCCGCCGCGGACAAACGACGGGTTAAAAAGGTACGACTGCAGTTAATGGCCGAAACCGACAGTGAAGCCTCGGGCCCCGGGGAGAAAGAGTCAATACCGGAGACCTCGGCCGGCGGGCCGCAAACGGAGGCAGAAACACCGCCGTATCAAAATTCACCGGATAACCGCTGAAACCGTGAATCACTCCCGTTTCGAACTCTCCCCGACAACCGCTTTTGCCGCAGCCGCCCTCAGTGCCACACTTCTCTACTTAAGTTTTCAACTTAACAATTCCAGCTGGCCCTTGGCTTTCATAGCTCTGACCCCGCTGCTGGTCGGGGCCGCAACCTGCAAGTCACCGCGCACAGCCGCAGGCCTCGGGCTCTTGAGCGGTTTTTTCTTCTTCTACATCGAGCTCTACTGGATCACAAATTCAATCGCCGGTTTTACCAGCCTGCCAACCATAGTTGTCATTCTGGTCATGGCCCTGCTGGCTCTCTACATGAGCCTCTATGTTGCAATTTTCTGCGGCCTCTGGCACTACCTGAATAATCATAACGCCCTGGGATCAACTTACGGAAAAGTAATTTCAACCCTGGCCGGGGCCGCCATCTGGCTCCTGCTTGAGGATTTCCGCGGCTGGTTTCTCGGCGGCTTTCCCTGGCATCCGCTGGGTCTGACCCAGATTGACAATCAATTTATTAACTGGCTCCTGCCCCTCGGCGGAGTGCGCCTGCTTTCCAGCTTGGTCATTTTCGGCAACCTGGCTATCTACCTGACCGGCCGAGCTCTGTTCCGAAAAAGGCTGCGAGCGGCCATGCTCTACTGCGGCCTGCTACTCCTGCCGCTCATCGGCCTGGCCCTGATCGGGAGTGGCAGCGACAATGTTTCAACCCTTAAATCTCAAATCACACGCCCAGCTGACCCTGAGCCCAACCGCAGCCGAATCGCAGTAATTCAACCCAATATTCTCCAGAAAGAGAAATGGCGCCCTGAAAACCGGGATAAAATTGTTCAGAAAATGCTTTTGTTGAGTCGCAGAAGTCTGGCTGACAACCCCGATCTTATCGTCTGGCCGGAAGCCGCCCTGCCGCTTCTGCTCGAAAATGAACCCGAAATATTTAACCGTTTGCACCGATTTGTTACGGATAACCGGGTGAGTTTAATGCTGGGCAGCCCGCGCCTGATCCGGCAGGAAAATGGCTCTGGAAAAACCCTGTTCAACTCGATCTTTCTGATCTCTCCCGGACAACGACTCCAGATCTATAATAAGATAAAACTGGTTCCTTACGGTGAATTCACCCCAATGGCATCGCTTTTTCCTTTTATCAGCAAGATCGTTCCCGGCCTCAGCTACTCGCCGGGAGATAAAATTCTAAACTTCAATCTTAAACAGTTAAAAATTGCTCCATCGGTATGTTTTGAAGGGGTTTTCCCCGCTTTTAGCACCGGGTTTTTTGCCGCCGGAGCCAACCTGCTCATCAACCTGACCAACGATGCCTGGTTCGGTGACTCTCCCGGGCCGCGACAGCATCTGGCCAACATCCGCCTGCGGGCTATAGAAAATAACTGCACGATAGTTCGCTGCGCGAACACCGGCATCTCGGCCATCATCGATCCCGCCGGCAAAATCGAACAGTATCTGCCCCTCAATCAGGAGGGTATTCTGTTTGCTGAAGTTACCTGCCGACACCAGCCACCAACCTTTTTCGCCCGCCACCGATTCCTGCCGACCTATCTTGCCGGACTCTACCTGCTCCTGGCCGCAGCCTTTATTTTTTACCGCCGATCCGGCTACCGTACTTAGACCCATCACTTCTTGACCTCGGCTAAACTTTCGTTTAGTATGCCGCGCCATGCTGTTAATTGAAACCGTAGATAACCCGCCATCAACCGGAGCCCTGTTTTGCGAGCTTGCGAAAAAACCGACTCCGGCCTGGCTTGATGCCAATATTGACAGTAAGAATCTGGGACGTTTCTCGTTCCTTGCAGCTGACCCCTTTTTAAGAATCAGCGCCCACGGTCTGCAGATCACTGAAGAGAACTGTTTAAACGGTGCAACCAGAGAACTTAACCAACCCTTCTTCCCTTATCTCGACCAACTCCAGAAACAGCTTTTTCGCCCCAAAGAGAGTGACTTTCTCCCCTTTGAAAACGGTCTCATCGGCTATTTAGGCTATGAACTTGGACATCAGGTTGAAGATTTTGCCCAGACCACCGATAATGATCTTAAAATGCCGGATGCCTTTTTTGGTGCTTACGATGCGCTTATCGCCATCGATCATCAAACAGATACAACCTGGATCCTGGCCAGCGGTTTACCGGAAAAAAATGATTCCGCTGCGGCCCGACAGCGGGCCCGGCAGCGCCTTGAAGAGCTCCGGCAGGTAGTTAGCGCCGCCCGCCGGAATGATTCGCAAACAACCGCCAGCCCGGCAAATCCGACCCGCTCCGAAAATCACAGCATTACCGCTACCGACGGCGACCAGCTACAGTCCAATTTCAGCTACAGTAAATATAAAGCGGCAATCAATAAAATTCTCGAATATATTGCTGCCGGAGATATCTATCAGGTCAACCTTTCACAACGTTTCGTTACCCCTTTCACCAGCGACAGTCGTAAATTCTATCTCCATTTCCGCAACCTGAGTCCGGCCCCGTTTGGAGCTTACATCGAGACCGGAAAGCATGCAATCATGAGTAATTCGCCGGAACGCTACCTCCTCATCAAGGAAAACTATATCGAGACCCGCCCGATCAAGGGTACCCGGCCGCGCGGCAAAACCGAAGAAGAAGATAAAAATCTTGGCCGGGAACTTTTAGCCAGCCCCAAAGATCGGGCTGAACATATAATGATTGTTGATCTCGAAAGAAATGATTTGGGACGGGTCGCAGAGTACGGCTCGGTTCATGTACCGGAGATCCAGATTCTTGAAAGTTACGCCAATGTCCACCACATGGTTTCCACCGTTGCCGGAAAGATCCGGCCGGGAATAAGCAGCAGCGACTGCCTACGCAACTCTTTTCCCGGCGGCTCGATTACCGGTGCCCCGAAACTCCGATCAATGGAGATTATCGACGAACTCGAACCCTCCTGTCGGGGCGTCTACACCGGCTCCATCGGCTACTTCGATTTCTCCGGTAATCTTGATTTTAATATTGCCATCCGCACCGCCATCGCCTGCGACAATCACCTCTATTTCCAGGTCGGCGGCGGCATCGTCGCCGACTCCGACCCCGACGATGAATATCAGGAAACCCACACCAAAGCCGCCGCCTTCCGTAAAGCCTTAATGACGGCATAGCATTTTTTTAAGAATGAGTCTCTTGCAAAATGTATCTAAATGATAAATTGACAAGTTAATTTTAAGGAGCTAGTGCAACATACAGCTTAAAGTTTCGGGTATAGCCGTTTCAGTTTGATG
>JAOZQE010000103.1 GCA_029932385.1 bacterium
GATGGTGCCGAAGGCCGGAATCGAACCGGCACGGGTGATCACCCACTACCCCCTCAAGATAGCGTGTCTACCAGTTCCACCACTTCGGCAGCAAAAGTGATTTCGCCTGAATTGCTAACGAAACCGCGGCACTTCTAAACTAAATACTTAAACTTGTCAAGCGATTGTTAGACTTTCATCCGGCCGCTTGCAAATTGCTGCAGCCGAGTTTCCTGATACTTGACTTTATCTAAAGATAGGCTTATTCAATAATGAAAAACTGCAAATATTCAGGCGTTGTTATTGCGACACTTGCAGTTTTATGGAGACAAGATTGAACAAATCACTACCACCGCTGGCGCACCGTCTGCGGCCGCAAAGTCTTGAAGAGTTTGCAGGTCAGTATCATCTGTTGGGAGAAGATGGTTTTATCGCGCGGATGCTGACCCGCGAATATCTTGATTCAATGATTTTCTGGGGCCCCCCGGGGTGCGGCAAGACGACTCTGGCGATGCTGTTGGCGGGTGCTGTGGAGGCCGATTTCCACCGGCTTTCAGCGGTGACAGCCGGGGTTGCCGATATCCGCAAAATTGCGCAGATCGGCCGGAAAAATCTGGCGGCCGGCAGCCGGACGGTACTTTTTCTCGATGAGATTCATCGTTTTAATAAGGCCCAGCAGGATTTCCTTCTGGCTCCGGTTGAGGAGGGTTCGTTAATTCTGCTCGGGGCAACAACGGAAAACCCCTCGTTTTCAATTATCACACCTCTGCTTTCGCGGGCGCGGGTTGCGGTTCTTAAAGCTCTTGATCTGCCAGCCAGCCGTTCTCTCCTCGAAAAGGCCGTCAGCCGACTGGAGATCGATTACGGCCGCCGGTTTTCAGTGGCGAAGGAGGTGCTGGCGAAGATTGCCATTTATGCCGAGGGTGATGCCCGGCGGGGGCTGAATTTGCTGGAGATGGCATTTATCAATCTTGATCCGGAGCGGATTGATCTGACTCTGGCCGATCTTGCGGCCCTGCTTGACGGACGTGAATTAGTCTATGATCGTGACGGTGAAGAGCATTTTAATCAGATCTCAGCCTTTATAAAAAGTATGCGGGCCGGGGATCCGGATGCCGCACTCTATTGGTTGGGACGCATGCTGCAGGCGGGCGAGGAACCGCTCTATCTGGCCCGGCGCATGATTCGGTTTGCGAGCGAAGATATCGGCAACGCCGCGCCTCAGGCTTTGCAGCTCGCCATTAATGCCCGTCAAGCATATGAAATCTTAGGTTCGCCGGAAGGTGAACTGGCGCTTTATCAGGTGGCAGCTTACTTAGCCACAGCCCCGAAAAGTGACGCGGTTTATCTGGCTATGAAACGGATTACCAAAGAGATTAAAAAAAGCGGCAATCAACCGGTGCCGATGCAGGTTCGCAATGCTCCGACCGGGCTCATGCAGGAGTTAGGTTACGGTGCCGGTTATGTCAACCCGCATCGTGAAAAAATCAATCCCGTATTGATTGAGGCCCTGCCGGAAAAACTCAGTGGCGCTTCTTTTTATGAGCCGGCTGGTAATGGTTATGAGGCAACTGTACTGCAGCGCCTTAAAGAGCGGGAACAATTGAAAAAAAGTTGCAAATAGTACATTAATCCGGAGTCATTCTGAGCTGTCAACCGGAGTCGGTTTTTATTGTCTCTTTAATGCCGGTTGCTTGCAGTGATTTGCAGTTCTACTGCCGGTTTTGCAATTTATAGTCACAAAGATTTGAGGTCTCTATTGTCGTCATCTCTGGATGAAAAACTTAAGCATCTGCCAGATCATCCCGGAATTTATCAGTTTCTTGATCGAGCCGGGCGGGTTCTTTATGTCGGCAAAGCGGTTTCACTTAATAAACGGGTGCGCTCTTATTTTACCGGTAAGCCGGACCGAGCTAAAACCGCCCTATTGCTGACTAAGGTGGATGATCTTGAGATTATTATCACCGACAGCGAAGTTGAAGCCCTGCTGCTGGAAAATAATCTCATAAAAAAATATCGTCCACCTTTCAATGTCGACTTAAAAGACGACAAAAATTATCCCTATGTTCGATTGGACCGCAAACAGCGCTTCCCCCGTTTTGAAATTGTCCGCCGTCGTCAAGCCGATGGGGCCCGTTATTTCGGCCCTTATCCGGCGGTGGCTGCCCTGCGTCAGACTTTAGCCCAGCTCAATAAACATTTTCGGCTGCGTCGCTGCCGCTCAGAACGGTTTGCGAACCGGGTTCGACCCTGCCTGAATTTTCAGATGAAACTTTGTGTCGGTCCCTGCTGTGAAAACGTTTCTGTGGCTGAATATCATCGCAAGGTGGCATCGGCGGCACTTATTCTCGGCGGCCGGGGCCGGCCCGTATTGCGGAGCCTTAAACGGGATATGAGCCGGGCGGCCGCGGCTCTGGAATTTGAGCGGGCCGCTGTTTTGCGAAATGCTATTGAAGATCTTGAGCAGGTACTGGCAAATCAGGCCATTGATGCCGGTCGTAACGAAGATATGGATATTCTTGGAAGTTCAGCACTTGCGAATGGGGCGAGTGCGATCTATCTTCTGACTATTCGCCGGGGAAATGTGATCGGCGGCCGGCCCTTCTTTTTTCCTGAATATGCCGGTCTGCCGGAAGATCTGCCGGGGGCTTTTTTGCAGCGTCACTACTGTGATGCAGGGTCGGGAGAGATCCCGCCGCCGCTGATTATTCTGTCCCGGTCAGGAGAGGGCGCATCAGTTTTGGCGGCCTGGTTGACGGGGCTGCGCGGCTCTCGGGTTAAGCTATTAGTTCCGGAACGGGGCCGGCGTTTGCAGCTTCTGCGTCTGGCGGAAAAAAATGCGGCCGATTTTTTAGCCCGGCAAGAGCGAAATGATGATTTTCCGGCTTCCGCTCTTGTAGAGATTGCCCGTATATGTCGGCTTGAGGCCGCCCCGGAAATAATTGAGGGAGTTGATATTTCCAATCTCCAAGATGAAGGGGTGGTTGCCTCATTAGTCTGTTTTCGTGCCGGTAAGGCGTCTAAGTCAGATTATCGTCATTATCGATTGTGCCCGGCCCCGCCGGATGATTTTGCCCGTATGGCGGCGGTAATCAGGCGGCGATTCGGGACGGATAACCCTCGCCCCCATCCCGAGCTGCTGTTGCTTGACGGCGGTCGCCCCCAACTTAAAGCGGTGCTCAGGGTTCTTGAGGAATTGGATGTTTCAGTGCCGCTGTTGGCAATTGCCAAAGGTCGAGATGAGCGCGGCGGGAAAGATAGCACTGTTCCGGACAGTTTTTATCAGCCAGGTCGTAAAGATGCTCTGCGTCTGGTTTTAAATTCGCCCGCTTACCGTCTTCTGCAGCAGATCCGTGATGAGGCGCACCGCTTTGCGATCAATTATCATCGGCTTTTACGTAAAAAAGGGCGGCAAACCCTGCTGCTTGAAATTGACGGGGTTGGTGAGAAGCGGGCTCAGCAAATGCTTAAAATTTTCGGTAGTGTTGAGGCTATTGCCCAGCTCTCTCCGGAGGAATTGGCCGACAACTCTGCCGTCTCTTTACTTTTGGCGAGAAGAATTATAAGTTTTCTGAGTTTTTATTAGAGTTAGTCGGGATTGTTTTTTTGCTTTTCTCGTTGTATTTATGCTGTGCCTGTATTAGGTTGAAATATAAGCTGTAGTACAGCTTAATTGTATCTTGAAATTATGGTAGCTCCAGTTTTTCTGGTGCAAGGAGAATAGAAAGTCATGGCAAGGAAGATTCTGGTAACCGGAGCCTGCAGTCAGCTTGGATGGGTGGTTGAAGCGCTACTGAAACAGCGGGAAGATACTGAAGTTGTAGCTTTGCCGCAGGCAGAACTTGATATTCTGGATGGAGAGTTGGTGGATGCAACAGTTGAGCGTTTGCGGCCCGCAACAATTATTAATTGTGCCGGTTTTAACGACGTTGAAGCGGCTGAACACCGACTGGCTACCAAACTTCCAGTCAATACCCGGGGGCTGTGCAACCTGGCTCGAGCGTCGGCAAAATTCAAGGTCTATCTCTGCTCATTCAGCAGCAAATATGTTTTTAACGGTAAAAACAGTGAACCTTATGGTGAAGACGATGATAAGTGGCCGCTTAATCAGTATGGCAACTCCAAACATGGCGGCGAAGAGATGGTTGATAATCTGATTGACAACTATCTTATTGTGCGTAGTGATCTGCTTTATGGTGCCGGTGGAAATGATTGGGTCAGTCGTATCAAGGAAGAGTTGGGAGCTGGACGTCCGCTGGCGGTCAGCAACGATTTTTTTATAGCTCCAACCTATATCGGTGATTTAGCGGCGGCGATGGTAGCCTTAAGCACTGAGTGGGCGGCTGGAATCTACCACTATACCAATGATGCCGGTAACGGGGTCAGCTGTTATGAATTTGCTCGGGCTGTGGCCGAACAGGCAGGCCTTGACATCACCCTTCTCCAGCCAAAGCCGATGACTGAAATCGATTTTGGTGGCCCATTAAATTTGCCGGAACGCGCTATTTTGAAACTTGATCGTTTTAAAGAGATGTTTCCATTATTGGTGCGTCCCTGGCGAGAGGCTTTGGCAGCTTACATGGCAGAAGCCTCATAGCTTTCAGGCCGGCGGTCTTTAAAGCAGGTAATGGTTGTCCGGGTCTGCTCGATTTCAGCGGGATTGATGGTGGCGCTGAAAGCGCCCTGTCGCCGGGGGGTTCTCAATGTGGTTGCGCCCCATGGATCATAAATTGCCGAGTTCCCGGAGTAGTAATTTTCAATTCCTCGGCCAATGCGGTTGCAGGCGGCAACAAAAAGTTGATTTTCGATGGCCCGGGCTTTAAGCAGGGTATTCCAGTGTGCTGTACGGGGCTGCGGCCACTGGGCGCAAACGAGTAGAAGTTGAGCCCCCTGTAGGGCTAGGTTACGGCTTAATTCAGGAAAGCGGATGTCGTAGCAGGTCATTAGGCCGACAGTCAGGCCACAAATTTCGACCAGGCATGGTTTGCTGCCGGGGTGAAAATATTTTTCCTCATCCATGAGTGAGAAGAGGTGAATCTTGCGGTAGGCGGCGACCTGCTCGCCGCGGGGATTAAGCAGGTAGAAAGTGTTGTAGAAATTTCCCTGGTCGGCCTCCACCAGGGTGCCTCCGATATAGGTATTTCGGGATGTGGCAATCTGAGTCAGTTTTTCAAGTATGGCAGGTGTGGTTGCTGCCAGCCGGCTGAAATTTTCGTAGTCATAGCCGCTGCTCCAGAGTTCGGGCAGCAGGATGATGTCGGTCTCGGTGGTGCTTGAGTCTAGGAGTTGCTGGCAGCGGGCAAGATTTTGATCAGGTCTTCCCAAGGCGACATTCATCTGGACCAGGGTTATTGTGAGGGAGTTTTGTTGCATCACGGATTACCTTATAAATTACAGAATCGAACTCATAGTTTAAATTTTAGTTACTCTATAGTATACTATATAATAATGTAGGGCAAGTGCGTTTCCGGTAAGGTGGTTTCCGGGATATTGCTTGTGCCGGATTTCAGGGAGGACGGTTAATGAAAATTCAGGTTTATCGTAAATTTGTCAATACCAGCAATCGGGTTCGGGTATTGCTGCGGCCTATGACTGCTGCCGACCGGGAGCTGGTGAGTGAAATGTTCTGTCAACGGGCCAGCGCTGATGATGTGCGTTATTTGAAAGAAGATGTTCGTAATCCCGAATTTGTGGCCGGCTGGTTTGCTGATATCGATTATGAAAAAGTAGTCCCACTGCTGGCCCTGCATGGGGAACACCTGGTTGGGGATGCGACACTGCATCGTCGTCGGGGTGCAGAGCGCCATATTGGTGAACTGCGTATTTTTTTGACTAAAGAATTTCGTGGAGTGGGTCTTGGCATGCAGATGCTTGGAGAGCTGATTGAAATCGGTCGGGAGATGGACCTCCATATGCTGATTGCCGAAGTTGTTTCGGATGAGTTGTCGGTGGTTAAAGCCTTTCGCAAGCTCGGCTTTGTCCGTCATGCCGAAATTGACGACTATTTTATGGATATAGACGGGAATCTACGCGATGTTTCACTGATGTTGCTGCCATTGGCAGCCCGGAAAGAGTATCTTTTTTAATTTATAACTGGAATGTAAATTTTGTGATTACCATGGCCGGGGGAGCGTAAGTTTTGCGTTCTCCCGGTTTTGTTCTTCATGGCTGAGTTTGGTTAGAAAGCGCTTGACAAAAAAAATGGCTCAGCGTATTAAGCGCCTCCTTCAGCGTCTGGGGTACTTTGAATTACTTTGACGTGAAAGAGAAGTTCTTTGTAGGTGTAGAAAATATTCTTCTTTGGTTTTGTTAAAGCACTTGACAAAGACTTGGGAGAAGCGTATAAAGCGCCTCCTCTCGCACTGAACGGGAAGATTATTCCGTCTAGGTGCTTGAGGTAATAGTTCTCTGAAAAAAATAAAAATGGTTATAATTTTGCTGAGCTGAAAATGCTTGACAAAGAAACTTGAGAAGCGTATAAGGCGCTTTCCTTTGGCTGACGGATATCGTAGTTGAGGGTGATCTTGAAGCCTTGTTTGAAAGAACAGGCCGTAAAAAAAGTTCTTGACAAAATTTTCAAGAAAGCATAGAATGACCGTCCGTTTTCATAGCTGATACAGCTTTGGTTACGGTTTCGAGAATCGATCTTTGAAAACTGAATAGGATTAATTGTACAGCTGTTTCGAGCAGAACACAATGTTACAAAACAACGCATTAGCTTGCGTTAATTTCTTTATTGATTAAACTGAAGAGTTTGATCCTGGCTCAGAACGAACGCTGGCGGCGTGCTT
>JAOZQE010000104.1 GCA_029932385.1 bacterium
GCCGAAGGCAAGATGCTGGAGCAGACTGAAAACCTGCCGATCCTGGCCTTCTCTCTGGCCCCGGTATGTAAATATATCATCGACTATTACGGCGAGGAGATCTATCCCGGTGATGTCATTTTTCATAATGATGTTTTCTCGATGGGCAATCAGAATAATGATGTTGCCGTCTTCAAACCGATATTCCATGACGATATTCTCGTCGGCTGGGCCGCCTGCAAGGGGCATCAGGCCGATATCGGCGGTGCGGTTCAGGGAGGTTACAACCCCAACGCCACAGAGGTCTGGCAAGAGGCCTTGCGTATTCCGCCGATTAAGGTTTATGAAAAGGGCAAACTGAGAAAAGATGTCTGGGATTTGATCTTTGCCAATATCAGGTTGCCGATTGTCGCTGAGGATATGAAGGCTGAAATCGGCAGCTGTGTCGTTGGAGAACGCGGCCTAAAAGCGATTATCGAACGTTACGGGATTGATATTTTCAACAGTCACAAGGAGTATCTATTCGATTCGACTGAAAAAATGATGCGGGCCGAGATTAAAACTATTCCGACCGGAATCTACAAAGGCGAAAGTACCGTCTTTTTCGACGGCAAAACCCCGGGCTCGACATATAAAATTAGGGTCACAATCGAAGTTACCGAAGATGGCATAAGCTTTGATTATGCAGGCACCGACCCGCAGACTCCAGGCTTTGTTAACGGCACCTACTCATCCAGCGCCTCGGCCACGATTTTAACCTTTCTCCAGATGGTCAACCCCGACATTCCTCATAATGACGGCATGATCAGACCGATTAAAATCACCATTCCTGAAGGCACTATCTTAAATGCCCGCTATCCGGCGGCAACCACCTACGGCAACCACCTCTGTCCCAACAACGCCGATGCGATCATGCGGGCTTTAAGCGATGTTATCCCGGACCGGGTTACCGCCGAATGGAACGAGTTGCTCTGCGCCCTGACCACCGGCATCGACCCACGCAAAGATCAGGCTTACGTCGATATCGGCTTTATGGGTTTAAAGGGTGGCTCCGGCGCGATCAAAGGATGTGACGGCTATGATCATATCGGCATGATCGATGCCTCCGGCGGCATTCTCGATCAGGATTATGAGATGTTCGAGCAGCAGACCCCACACCTGCTTTTGAAACATGAATATATCACCGATTCAGCCGGAGCCGGGCAGTGGCGCGGCGGTTTGGGAGTTGAGACCCAGTTTAAAATTGGCAGCGAAGAGACCCGGGTCGTCACCTTCGGCGATGGCGATCAGGAACCCGCTTTCGGCGCTCAAGGCGGCAAATGCGGTACCTTAAACACGATCAAACTGATCTATCCCGATGGTAAAGAGTACCTGACCACAACCAAGGATCTGGTTGAAGGAGTGGAAAAGGGCACGACCTTTTTTCAGCAGGCCGGCGGCGGTGGCGGTTACGGCAAACCATTTTTAAGAGCGCCGGAAAAGGTTTTAAAGGATGTCAGAAACGGTGTCCTCTCATCAGCCCGGGCCGAGACCGATTACGGCGTCATTATTGATTCTGAAACGATGGCAATCAATGAAGCTGAAACCCTTAAGCTACGCCGTCAAGGAGGTCAGTAAAATGCTGGTACGCTTCCCGCCCAAAGTTGACAATCTTTCCGAGCTTAAAGATTATCAACTTAAAGGTCTGCAATGGACCGCCAATCATGCCTATAATAATTCACCTTTTTTTAAAGGACATTTTGAAAAAGCCGGCATCACCCCGGATATGATCAAAACTCTTGCCGATCTGGAGCAGCTGCCGTTCACCACGGCGGCCGATTTCAAAGACGGCTACCCCTACCCGATGCTCTCGGTTCCGCATGAAGATATCATCAGAATCCACGCCTCCTCCGGCACCACCGGCAAAAGAAAAGTGCTCTGCTATACGCAGAAAGATATTGATGACTGGCTCGATATGTTCTGCCGCTGTTATGAAATGGCAAATCTCACCCGAAAAGATAAAGTCCAGATCTGTGTCGGTTACGGGGTCTGGACTGCGGGTGCCGGTTTTCAGATGGCCTGTGAGAAGTTCGGCGCCATGGCCATCCCTTCCGGGCCGGGCAACCTTGAAATGCAGATGACCTTTCTCGAAGATTTCGGCACAACCGTACTCTGCTGTACCGCCTCGATGGCACTTTTAGTCGCCCAAGAGGTAAAAAAGCGCGGGCTGAAAGATAAACTTAACCTGAAAAAGATTATCGCCGGCTCGGAGCGAACCAGCCCGGCAATGAAGAACAAAATTATGGAACTTTTAGGGGTCGAAGAGTATTACGACATCCCCGGCCTGACCGAACTCTACGGCCCGGGTACCGGTTTAAGCTGCTCTGCAAGTGAAAATCTCCATTACTGGGCCGATTATTACATCCTTGAAATCATCGATCCTGAAACCCTAAAGCCGGTCGCTCCAGGTGAAATCGGCGAGATGGTCTACACCACCTTAAGCAAAGAGGCGGCCCCCTTGATCCGCTACCGCTCACGGGATCTGACCCGGATTATTACAGAACCCTGCCCCTGCGGTTCGATTCTCCCCCGGCACGCACCCATCTTAGGCCGCAGTGATGATATGTTTGTCATCCGCGGGGTTAATGTCTACCCCAGCGGCATTGACACCATCCTCTCCGCCTGCAAAACTATCGGCAGTGAATATCAAATTATTCTCGAACGCCGTGATGACGGCAAAGATTATATGACCATCCGGGTCGAACGGGATGAACATTCTGATACAAGTGCCGATGAAGAGAGCCGCTGCTGGATCTACGATCAGGTGCGCCAGAAAGTTATGGTGACACCGATAATTGAAATTATCAACTATAATGAACTACCCCGCAGTGAACGTAAAACCAAGCGAATCTTCGATCACCGGGTAATCTAACACCGGCCAGAGGAGAAATAATCTATGCCCCACTTTGAATACCGGCGCCCGGCCTCCATCAGTGAAGCTTTTAACGCCAGAGAGAATGAACCTGATTCCCGGTTTGTCGCCGGCGGCAGTGATATTTTTCTCCTTTTGAAAAAAAATATCATCGCCCCGGACTGCCTGATTTCGCTACGGGCCATTGAGGAACTTAAAGGTATCAAACAGATTGAAAACCGGGTCTTTATCGGCAGCGGCACAACGATCCGGGAGCTCGAAAAATCAGAACTTATCGAAAAAAGATTTCCCGCCCTTAAAGACGCGGCCATAAACCTGGCCTCGCCCCAGATCCGCAATGTCGCCACTTTAGGCGGCAACATCGTTAACGCCTCGCCGGGTGCCGACACCGCGGCCCCACTCCTGATCTATAATGCCGCGGTAATCATCATCAATGCACAGCTTATTGAAAGAGTTGTCCCGCTGACCGATTTCTTCAAGGGGCCGAAACAAGTTCATCTGCAAGCCGATGAGATTGTCAAGGGTTTCGCCCTGGAAATTCCGCCTCCGAGTTCCGGTTCGACCTACCTTAAATTCATGAAACGCAAAGCTATGGATCTGGCCAATGTCGGGGTCGGAGTCATGCTTGATTTAGCTGAAAACGGCACCTGCTCAGATATCAGAATCGGCCTGGCAACGGTAGCTCCGACCCCGATTCGGGCCTTAAAAACCGAAGCCTTTCTTAAAGGAAAAACTCCAAGTGAGGCTACTTTGACGCAGGCGGGAGAAATTGCTGCCGGTGAGATCAGTCCGATTGATGATCTGCGCGGTCAGGCCTGGCATAAAATTGAAGTTATCAAAACCTATATCAAACGGGCCTGCCGCCAGGCTTGTGCGAGAAGCGGTAAATAGATTGAGGGACGATACTTAAAATGAAAAAAATATCCTTTATTTTGAATGGTGACCGGGTTGAAACCTGGGTTAAAGAGCACGAAATGCTGCTTGAGGTTTTACGCTCCAATTTCAACCTCCAGGGTACCCGGGAGGGCTGCGGCATGGGCGAGTGCGGGGCCTGTACGGTTCTGGTTAACGGAGCTGGCATCAACAGTTGTCTTTTCCCGGCGCTGGAAATCGATGGTAAAATTGTCGAGACTATCGAATCTCTGGCCGACAAAGGCGAATTTCATCCGCTGCAACAGGCATTTCTTGACCACGGTGCCAGCCAGTGCGGCTTCTGTACACCGGGAATGATAATGTCGGCTAAGGCTTTTATTGATGACTACCCCACCGCGCCCGAGACCGTTAGCGAAGCTGAGATTAAACAGGCTCTGGCCGGTAATCTCTGTCGCTGTACCGGTTATTTTCAGATTATTGCCGCAGTCAAGGCCGCAATGAAGGAGCAGGTTTAGAACTATGCGGAAAAACAACTTCATCGGCAAACGCCTGGCGAAAATGGACGCGCCCGAAAAGATCAACGGCCAGGCCGCCTATATTAACGATATCACCGTGCCGAACATGCTCTACGGCAAGATCAAACGCAGTGAACACGCCCACGCGATTATTAAGAACATCGATATCAGCCAAGCCAGTAAACTTCCCGGAGTTAAAGCAATTTTGACCCGTGAGACCAACCCGGCGCCGGATTTTCGGATCGGCTTTATTCAGGATAATCCGCCGATCAAACATGATAAAGTCAGACAGTTCCGGGATGAAGTCGCGGCGGTTGCGGCCACCGACCCCGAGATCGCCGCCGCAGCCTGCGCCCTGATAAAAGTTGACTATGAACCGCTGCCCGGGGTCTTTGATCCGATCGCTGCAGCGCAGGAAGATGCCCCCCTGATCCATGAATTTGATTTTCGCGGCAATCCGATTAAAAACAATACGCTACCGGTGCGCTGGCAGATAAGTGACGGTGATCTCGAATTTTATCGCCGGAAATCAAAATATATTGTTTCCGGCACTTATAAAACCGGCTGGGCCCACCACTGTTGCCTGGGAACTACCGGGATTATCGCTGAGTTTGACTACCAAAAGAACCTTAAGGTCCAGATGCCGACCCAGATTCCGTTTCTGGTACAGAACGATCTCAACAAACTGCTTAACGCTTTAGGTCTTAAAAACAAAAATACCCGGGTTATTTCGCCGACCATCGGCGGCGCCTTCGGCAATAAACTCGATACCCACTGTTATGAATATATAGCGGTCATGCTCGCCTTTATGGCGGGCCGGGCCGTAAAAATAATGTTCGACCGGGAAGAGGAGTTTATCGGCATGGCCCCGCGCCAGCCCACTATCATAAAGATAACACAGGGCTGTGATGAAAACGGCCGGCTGACCTTTCGTGAAGCCGAAGCCATTCTTGATAACGGCGCTTATACCTCGTGGGGGGCGACGGTGCCGTCAGTCATGTACGTTCCCATGACTTCACTCTATCGGGTGCCGGCGGTCGATTTCAAGGCGACCTGCGTCTACACCAACAATATCTTCAGCCAGGCCTTCCGCGGCTACGGCAACCCGCAGGCGACCTTCGCTATCGAAAGCTCGATGGATGAACTGGCGGTAAAGGCCGGCATCGACCCACTTGAGATGCGCCTTTTGAATGCCAACCGGGCTAACGAAACCACCCCGATGGGCCTCAAAATCTCATCCTGCGGTCTTAAAGAGTGTATCGAAACCGTAAAAGAGAAACTTGACTGGGATAAGCCGCGCCCGCAAAACCGGGGCGTCGGACTCGCCTGCCTGACCCATGTCGGCGGCGGTGCCCGTATCTACAAATCTGACGGTCACGGCATGATTCTGAAAATGGACGATTTCGGCAAGGTTTCGATTATGACCGGGGCCGTCGAGATCGGTCAGGGCTCGGAGACTTCAATCGCCCAGACAGTCGCTGAGATCATCGGCATCATGCCGGATGACATCACCGTAATCCGCCACGATACCGCTATCTGCCCCTGGGATGTCGGCACCCACGCCAGCCGCCAGATGTTTCTATCCTGCAAAGCCGCCATCCTCTGTGCCAGTGAAGCGAAAGCGAAAATTCTTGAATTTGCCGCGACCTTCATGGAAGATGAGATCCGTAAACAAAACCGCAAAAATGAGAATTTTGCCGATGATCTTCTGCCGCTGCTGCATAATGCCGCCAACCTCACCATTGACCAGCGCCAGATTTATCTTAAGGAATATCCGAAACGTACCGATTACGCAGTAACCATCGACACCATCCTGCGCCGAGGCCACTTCCAAGGCGGCAAAAGCGGTGAAATGGTTATCACCCACGCTTTTTATGAGCCCGACACCGAGATGATGCATCCCAAAACATCCAAGGGTAACATCTCGGAAACCTACGCTTTCGCGACCCACGGAGTTGAGGTCGAGGTTGATCCTGAAACCGGCAAGGTTGATATCATAAACTTTGTCGCCGCACATGATATCGGTAAAGCGATTAATCCGATGATAGTTGAGGGACAAATCTATGGCGGGGTCATGCAGGGCATCGGCTACGCCCTGATGGAAGAGATGCTTTTAGATAAGGGAAAAATCCTGAATCCCGATTTTTTGGACTATAAAATCCCGACAATGATGGATACGTTTCCGCTGGATGTAGCGATGATCGAAACCCTGGATCCCCACGGCCCTTTCGGAGCCAAAGGAATCGGTGAGGTCGGCATCATCCCGGTCGCCCCGGCAATCGCCAACGCAATCTACGATGCCGTCGGCATCAGGCTCAAAGATCTGCCCTTCACCTGCGAAAAAGTCCTGGCAGCAGTCAAGAACAAGCGAGAATGAGTGGTAAAAAGACCACTATATGCGTTGCAAACGAATGACGCAGCGTATGCGGGCTGACCCATT
>JAOZQE010000032.1:0-17180 GCA_029932385.1 bacterium
CGGTTGGCGCGATGATGGGCTCCGGCGGTCTGGTGGTGATGAACGAAAATACCTGTATGGTCGAAGTGGCCCGCTATTTTACCGATTTTACGCAAGGTGAATCGTGTGGTAAATGTACCTTCTGTCGCATTGGCACACGTCACTTGCGTGATATTTTGCACTCGATCACGATAGGCGAGGGTAAAATGGAGGAGTTGACCGATCTTGAGGAGATCAGCGAGGCCGTAATCGAGGGTTCGCTCTGCAGCCTGGGAAAAACCGCCCCGAATCCGGTTTTGACAACCTTGCGTTTCTTTCGAGACGAATATGTTGCCCATATTGAGGAGAAACGTTGTCCGGCTAAAATGTGTCGTCCTTTGATCGCTTTCTATATCGATCTTGAACCGTGTGCTAGGGGCTGTGATGCCTGTGTCGCCTGTTGTCCGACCGACGCAATTTTTACGACCAGTAATCGTAAAAAAGCGATTGATCAGGAAAAATGTGTCAAGTGCGGTGAATGTGTTTATGCTTGTCCTCCTGAATATGATGCCGTACGGCGGGTTTCACCGCCGGAGATGATTCCCGATCAGGGTGTAGAACCGCTGTCGGAAACGGAAAAAGAAAAAGACAAGGAAGAGAGTAAATAATGAGTAAAAAATTGGTTACTATAACGGTTGATGAGAAAAAAATTACGGCCCCGGCCGGCTCTTATCTTTTGCCGGTCTGTCTGGAAAACGATATCTATATTCCTAACCTCTGTTTCATTGAAGGTATGGATGATCCTCCGGCTTCATGTCGTCTCTGTCTCGTGGATATCGAAGGAGAACCGGCTCCGGTGGCTTCCTGCCGCTACCGGATCAGTGAGGGGATGGTAGTCAAAACCGATAGTGAGGAGATTCTTAAACTTCGTCAGATTGCCTTTCGTTTGTTGGTTTCGACTAATGACGGTCGTTGTAAATTTTGTATTGCCAATCATAGCTGTGACCTCCAGAAGATTGGCAAATTTCTCCATCAGCCGTTGCGTACCAAGCGCTTGCGGCATATTGATCGAGACTATCCGGAACTGATTGAAGATCATCCATTTCTGGTTTACGAGCCTAAAAAATGTGTCCTCTGCGGACGTTGTGTTTATGTCTGTGGGCAGCTTGAAAAAGGCTATAAGCTCGATTTTGCTAATCGTGGTATGGATACCATCGTCTCTTTTTTTGGCAGTGATGCGGATCCTGCCAGTGCTGACTGTAAAGACTGTCTTGCCTGTACCGAGGCCTGTCCGGTCGGTTCATTGAGCAGCAAGGAAAAATGGAAAGTTTTTAGCGCCAGTCTTGAAAAATGAAGACATCGTAGAAAATAGACATTGATTAAATTTTGATTAGGGACTGTTTTGCTTTAAAGGTGATTTTTTCTTATGAACCTTCTCGCATATCATACCACCAGTCTCGCCTTGAAAGTTCTGACTGCCTTCTCCCGGGCTCGGGTCTCTCTCCATAACAGCGAAGATATGCCGACCGCCGGAACAATCTTTGTTATTAATCACTTCACCCGCTTAGAAACCCTGCTGCTGCCTTACCATCTCTCAAAATTGCTGGATAAGCCGGTCTGGTCGCTCGCTTCTGACGAACTTTTCAACGGACTTTTGGGGCGTTACCTGGATAAGGTTGGCGCGGTTTCGGTGCAAGATCCCGAACGTGACAATCTAATTATCAAAAGCCTGCTGAGTGAAAGTGCGGCCTGGATAATCTTTCCGGAAGGGCACATGGTTAAGAACCGTAAGGTTATCGATCGAGGTAATTTTGCGATAGTTGATGAGAACGGTCGGCACGCCCCGCATACCGGGGCAGCGGCTCTGGCCTTAAAAACTGAAATCCTGCGTCAGCGCTGGCTGGCTCTGAAAGAGGTTCAGCCGGATGAAAATGACAGTTTGCTGGCCGCTTTTGATATCTCGCCGACCACTGATATCAGTGCCGCTATCAACCTTGTTCCCGTTAATGTTACCTACTATCCTCTACGTTCCGCGGACAATCTTCTGCACCGTTTTTCAAATATTATGGAGGAGAAGATCTCCGAGCGACTTCTGGAGGAGATACTGGTCGAAGGGTCAATGCTGCTTGACGGGGTTGATATCGATATTCGTTTTGGTCAACCGGTTTCGGTAGAACCTTTTGTCCGGAGAATTTTCGGAAGAAAAATTCCTGAACTGGTTGACGACCGGCACTCACGTTCAGCTATAAAGCGGATGACAAATGGTTTGATGACTTCGATCTACAATCAGACTACGGTTAACCTTGATCATATTATTGCATCTCTGCTCTATAAAACCCGGGGGGCAAAGTTTACTGAAGCTAAACTTCGTTACCGGGCCTTTCTGGTTGCGACTTCAGCACGTTTGCAACCGATCTATTTTCGTCATCGCAGCCTGAAAAAATCTCAGGTCGATCTGTTGTTAGAGAAAGAAGGCGGCCGGATTACTGAGCTTCTGGATTTTGCTCGTGAGAAGGGTCTTTTACGTGATAGCGACCGCCATAATCTCATCTTTTCTGATCCTGAAGGAGCCTGTGATGGTCACGCTTTTCACCGGATCCGGGTCGATAATCCCTTTTGCGTAATGGCCAATACGGTCGAACCGCTTAGAGCCCTGCAAAGTCTTTTGACAAAAGTAAGCTGGTTACCGTTATGGTACCTTAAAATACTTACTGCAAAACGTTTGCTGAGAATCATGAAGCAGACCTATATTGATGTGCGGCAAACATTAAAAGGAGAGCCTGAACTGATGGCTTTGCCTTACGGCATGCCATACTTGGTTAAACCCCGTAGAGCTAAAACCGGCATTGTCCTGATTCATGACTGGCTGCAAACCCCGTCAAGTCTTAAAAAGTTGGCCGATTATCTGGGAGCACATGGTTTCCTGGTCATAGTCCCCAGGCTTCCAGGACATGCAACCATCCCCGCTGATCTTAAAGATCGCACCTTTGATGAGTGGCAGACTGCAGTTGATGAAGCTTACGCTTATGTCTCGCTTGTCTGTTCCGAGGTGGTTGTCTGCGGGGTTGGCAACAGCGTTGCCTTAGCCCTCTCTCTGGCCGCCCGCAGTTATGAAATGGCGGCTCTTGTGGCGCTCTTTCCGGCTGTGACCGGAGTCACTAAAACATCATCTGAACTTAAGCCTGCTGATTCGGACGAGCAAGTGGATGCTGAGGTTACAGCGAAGTCGCCGGCTTGTGACTATACTTATCCGAGCTTTCCTGTAACCTCAAAACGACAGGTTAAAAAAATGCTGGTTCAGGCGGCAAAAAATTTGCCCTTGATTAAAACACCCTTGTTGTTACTCCATGATGAAACCATCAGTAAAGCCAACCGCCAGCAGATGGACAAATATTTTGCAAAAATTTCAAGCCACGAAAAAGAACTTCTCCTCCTGTCGACCTCTGATCCCAACACTATGATCCGCAAGGATCAACACGGAGGTCAGGCTCTAGTTGATTTTATCAAAAGAAACCTTTATTAAATAGTGTTCAGATAGAAGATCACAGAATTTGATATTGGTCATTTAGTGTTTTTATCTCTTTATCTATTTTGTTGAAATTACTGAGTTGAAAGATGGAAAATCAAATAGAAATTTATCAAACCGCAGATAATCAAACTCAAGTTTCGGTTAAATTTGAAGATGATACGGTTTGGCTTAATCAGAAGCAGATGGCTGAATTGTTCGGGAAAGACAGAACAACTATAACCAGACATTTAAATAAGATTTTCAAAGAAGGTGAACTTGAAGAAGAAGTGGTATGTGCATTTTTTGCACATACCACTCAGCATGGAGCCATTAAAGAGAAAACTCAAAATAAGGATGTGAAATACTACAACCTTGATGTGATTATATCAGTTGGTTATAGAGTTAATTCTGTAAGAGCGACCCTGTTTCGGGTATGGGCAACCCGAATACTCAAAGACTATCTTGTTAAAGGCTATGCCATTAACGAAAAACGGCTGCAGGAGAAACAGCAGGAGGTGGAGTATCTTAAAACCGGTATCCGGATTTTAAATAGGGCCATAGAGGGTGAGTTAGAGAAAAAAGATGATGCGATGCTCTCACTCTTTGCCAAAGGTCTAGAGCTGCTTGATGATTATGATCACGAAACTTTAGACCGAAAGGGTCTGAGTACTAAAGATATTGTTTATCCGGGCATTGATGAATATATGGCGATGATCCGTGAAATGTACTCCGATTTTGCCTCCGGGGTCTTTGCCCTGCCTAAAGATGATGGTTTTGACAGCTCTATAAACCAGATAAAGCAGAGTTTTGGCGGCTGTGAACTCTATCCATCTTTAGAAGACAAAGCTGCGAACCTGCTCTATCTGATTACTAAAAATCACTCCTTTGTTGACGGTAATAAACGGATTGCCGCCTCCTGTTTCCTTCTTTTTCTGGTGAAAAATAACAGTCTTATTAAAAATGGAAAACCAATTATCAGCAATGAAGCACTGGCTTCTTTGACGCTCTTTATCGCAACCAGCCGGGCCGAGGAGTCAGATATCGTGAAACGATTAATCATAAGTATTCTAAATCGGAACAGGTAAAGGAAAATAGATGGCAATTTTAGTTTTAATGCGTCATGGTCAATCATTATGGAATCAGGAGAACCGGTTGACCGGTTCGGTGGATGTGCCGCTGACGGAGAGGGGCCGGGCTGAGGCGATGAATGCGGCTTTGCAATGTTTAGGTCTTAAGTTTGATATAGCTTATGCTTCCCCGCTCTCCAGGGCGCAGGATACGGCGGCGCTTTTTCTGGAGAAATTGGGGCAATACGTGCCGTTGATTACAGAACCATTGTTAATTGAAAAAAGTTATGGGCTTTTGCAGGGCTTAAATAAGGATTTGGTGAAAGCTAAGTATGGTGTTGATGCCTATAACCTGATGCACCGCAGCTATAATGTTGCCCCTCCCGGGGGTGAAAGTTTACGGGAGTTGGGCCTGCGGGTACAGCCTTTCGTTAAACAGGTAGTTGGTGAGGATTTGCGTTTGGGAAAAAATGTTCTGCTGGTTGCGCATGGCAATGTAATTCGTTCGCTGGTGATGATGATCGAGAAACTTTCACCGGATGAAATTGTCGAGATTGAAGTGGGAACCGCTGAACCTTTGATCTACCATCTGGATGAGAATTTCAAGGTTGAGAAGAAAGGCATTTAACAAACATGGAAAAACGACTTCATATAATTGTCAGCGGCCGGGTTCAGGGTGTCTGGTTTCGGGCCTCTGCTCGGGATAAGGCCTTAAATCTTGGTTTGGCCGGTCAGGTCTGGAACCGGGTTGACGGCCGGGTTGAAATCATTGCTGAAGGTCGTGAGGATGATTTGAGATTACTTTTAAAATGGTGTGAAGATGGTTCGGCCGGGTCTCGGGTTGACGCTCTTGAAAGTGACTGGGCCCAATGTTCAGCCAATTTTGATGGTTTTGAAATTGTCTGATTCAATAACTTCAAATTTGCCCCATGATGAAGTTTTTCCGGTAGCCGAAACTCCCGGTCGCGATGCGGAATTTTATCTTGATTCCGGTGTTATTGAGTATATGCGCCGGGAGATTGCTGCGGCTGCGGGAAATGAGGTTTTTTTTCGAGGCGTTCTGGCGTCCGGTCGGGTGGTTGAAGTTGAGGTCCTGGCCCGCGGTAATCAAATGATGACGCCGGCACTTTCCCGTCAGGTTAAACCAGGGGAGGTGGTCATTCACAATCACCCTTCGGGTAACCTGATGCCCTCGGATGCCGATCTCGGGGTGGCCTCGGTCTTCGGGGCCGGAGATATTGCGTTTTTTATTGTCAATAATGCTGTAACTTTAGTCTATGCCGTCATCGAACCGGTGGTGCTCGAAGAAGTTCAGCCGTTGTCACTTGATCTGGTTGAGAAGTTTTTTGCCGCTGACGGTGACCTTTCCCGGGCCATGCCAAGTTTTGAATATCGGGCTGAGCAAGCCGAACTTGCCCGCTCTATAGTTAAAACATTCAATCAGTCAAATTTTCTTCTGGCCGAGGCTGGTACCGGGGTTGGTAAAAGTTTGGCCTACCTGATTCCGGCGGCCCTCTGGGCTCTGCGTCATAATCAGCGGGTTGTGATCTCTACTAATACGATCAATTTGCAGGAGCAGCTTTTAAATAAAGATCTGCCGCTTTTGACCGAGCATCTGGGTCTGCCGATTACCGCCCGGCTCATAAAAGGGCGGGGCAACTATGTCTGCCGCCGCCGGGTCAAGGAGCTGAGTGCGGAGCTTGAAGCCGGAGTTGAAGATTATGATGCCGAATTAAAAGCCCTGTTGGGCTGGGCCGCTAATACTGTTGATGGCAGCCGGGCTGATTTTCCCTCTCTGCCGAGTGCGGCAGTTTGGGAGATGATTGCCAGTGATGGTGATGCCTGTCAGTTTTCCCGTTGTCCGGAGTTTGGTGACTGTTTTTTTTATCGGGCCCGGCGTGAGGCGGCTAATGCCCAGCTTCTGGTAGTTAATCATCATCTGTTGATGGCCGATCTTCAGTTTCCCCCCGATGCCGGGGTGCTGCCTCGCTATGAAGCTTTGGTTATGGATGAGGCTCATCACCTGGAAGAGGCCGCCACCGGTTATCTTGGTGAAGGCGTATCGCAGGTCGGTATTCTGATGCTGCTCAACCGTCTAAGTCACCGGAAGCGGCGTGAACTCGGTCTGCTGCGGCGCTTGCGGCGGCGACTGGCGCATGATAGCAAACTTTCAGGGAGGAAAAACAACGGTCGGCAGATCGATTTTTTTGCGGCTCTGGCGGCTCAAATCGAGGGTGATACTGAACCGGCAGTTTTGATGTTGGCGCATGACTTAGAAGATCATTTTACAAGCTGGCGTGATATTCTCGTGGCTGATTTTGTTCCCGGTAGTGATGTTATTGAAGGCTCTTTCAAGCTCAGAATTACGGAACAGGAGCGTTCGGCTAAAAGCTGGAAATTTTCTCTTACGGAAAAGGTCGAAGCTTTTGTCGAAGAGGCACAGAGTGTTGTCAGAGCACTTTTTGATTTGATAAAGCAGCTTGAAACCGGCTTGCGGGAGAAGCTGCTGCCGGATGATTTCTTTTACTCTTGGCTGACTGAGTTTCGGGCGGCCGCAGTGCGGCTACAGAACCAGATCGATTTTGTTGCCCGTTTTTTTCTGAAAATGGGGGCCCAGTCTGAACAGATTGCCTGGATTGAGGCTGCGGGCGGCCGCCGGCGTAATCTGCGGATTGTTTTAGCTCCCCTTGATGTCGGTCCCCTGCTGGAGGAGATGCTTTATGGGCGGGTGAAAAGTCTGATAATGGTTTCAGCTACGATTGCGGTCGATAACTCTTTTGATTTCTATATCAACCGGGTCGGACTTTTAGATCGGAGTCGTTCGAATTTACTGTCAACATTGATCCTGGCCAGCCCTTTTGACTACCGCAAAAATGTTCTGGTGATGGTGCCGCGGGATCTGCCGCTGCCGAATGAGGCATCTTTTAACTCCTCCCTGGCATTTTTTCTTGATACCCTGATCAGTCGGATCGGGGGCCGGGCCCTGATTCTTTTTACATCGTATCGAACTATGAAATCGGTGGCTCTAAGTTGCCGGGATTCGCTCCGTCGTCGCGGGGTGCGTCTGTTGCTGCAGGGTGAAGGGCAGCGTCAGTGGCTGCTGGCGGAACTTAAGAATAATCCTGATACAGCTCTGTTTGCGACTGATAGTTTCTGGGAGGGAGTTGATGTCAAAGGCCGGGCCCTGGAATGTCTAGTGATTGTCAAATTGCCGTTTAAAGTTCCAAGTGATCCCGTGCTGATGGCGCGTTTGGAGTACATTGCCGCCTGTGGCGGTAATCCTTTTTATGATTACTCACTGCCGCAGACCGCTTTGAAACTGAAACAAGGCATCGGCCGTCTGGTGCGCAGTCGTGATGATCGCGGGATTATTGTGGTTTGTGACCGGCGTCTGGTAGAAAAATCGTATGGTGCCCGTCTGCGTTCGGTTTTGCCCGACTCCGATCTTTATGTTATTTCCAGTGGAGAGGTGATAAAAAGGGCCGCTGAGTTTCTACTGTAACTGTTTTTGAAAATATTGAAGTTTCTTCTGCTAATTGACCAAGCTTTTGCAAACGACCTCTTATGATAAAAAAAACACCAAAATATTCTCTGTTTTCCGGGCTCTCTCTTCTGGTACTGGTGCTGTTGTTTTTTACTCTGGTTTACAGCTTTTTCTGTTTGAACCGGAGTGAAATTGCCGATGCCCAGGCAGTTTTAGGACGGCAGGTTCTGCTGCGTACAGTTCAGAATCCTGAAATTTGGTACAATGATGATTACAGAGTTACTGGGGCTGACACTCAAGAAGGGAGTCACGGCAGTGAACAGAAAATCTTTGTTGAACTTGCCCTGCTGCTTGAAGGAGGGAATTTTGCGGGTAAGGAACTACCCCGGATTGAAGTTCTGGAATTGGTAGCCCTGCTTAATTCCATGCGCCATAACTGGCAGAATATCACGCAATCCCGGGCCGCCGGTCGGTCAGTTTTCCGTCATCAAGCTCTGACCTTAAGTGTTGCCCTGACGATGCGGGCGATGGATCTCAAGGCAAGTCTGTGGCCACCGTTCTGGCTGGCTTTATCCTTGGTTTTATTGATGATGGCCTGGCTACCGGTGCGGCATTTTTTCTATCCGAAAAAGAGATCATTACAGGTTCGTCATCTGGTAGGATCCCGGGCAGATTTTGAGAGTCAGATGTTGATGGTTCTGCCGGTAGCGTTTGTTTTGCTGGATGAGTTTTTATCTATCAGGTTTGTCAACCGTCTCGGCGAAGATTATTTCGGCCAGTTTTCCACCTCTGAGGTCTCGGCTTTTTCTGATTATTGCAGTGATCAGAACTTGTTGGAAAACCTGAGTAATTTCTTCCTGAAAGTGCAACCTGCGCCTTACGAGAGGCTTTCTGTTAATCCGGAAAATGTCCTGTTGCGCCTTGCAAGTGGTCGTGAATGCCAAGTTTCTATCCACTGGTACAAAATCTATTTACATGATCGTAACTATCTTTTAGGCGTGATCCATGATTTTGCAGAGGATCATCGAAAAGAGTTGAATTATGAGGTCAATCAGGAGCGCTTAAAAGAACTTTCCCAGAATCTTTTCCGGGTTCAGGATGATGAGCGCCAGCATTTGGCCGATGAACTGCACGACGGTTTGTGCCAATCTCTGGCGGCATTGAAAATGCAGGTCTTTAGGGTTGAGAAAGGAATTGATAATGAAGAAAACCGGGAGGACTGTCGGAAAGCGCGTCAGTTTATTGCTCAGATTATTGAAGATGTCAGACGTCTCTCACACGATTTAAGCCCGGTAATTCTCAACGATCTGGGCTTGAGTGGTGCTTTGGCTCATCTGGTCAATAACTTTGCCGCATTGAATGATCTTAAAGTGTCGGTCTCGGTTCCAGATCTTGAAGGTTGTTTTTCCGATGATGAAGCTCGGAATATCTATAGAATTGTTCAGGAAGCGGTCAATAATGTTGCTAAACATGCCCGGGCATCGCTGCTTATTTTAGAGGCTGAATTTCTGGACGATAAGGTTCGTTTCCGGGTGAGTGATGATGGTGTGGGTTTTGGCGGAGACAATTTGCTGGCAGGCGGCCGGGGTGAAGCGGGGCTCGGTTTAACCAGCATGGCCCAGAGAGTGCGCCTCTTGGATGGTGATTTTTCGGTCTCTGCCCAGCCGGGATCCGGATGCGTGGTTACTTTCACTTTGCCGAAAAGATGAAACATCGTTTCTAAAAAAAACTGTAGAAATGCTTGAAATTAGTCTTGTGTTCTGGTATATTAATCCACTTCAAGTTTGGTCCAAGTTTGGTCGCAAATCAGACGTTTTAGTTCTGTAACTGGTGCAGGACAATAATATTTGTTGAATCAGGGAGTTACGATGATGTTTAGACAGGAAGGTAAGTGTAAAATAGTTCTGGCTGATGACCATGCCATATTGCGGCAGGGGATCAGAAAAATTATTGAGGGAGAAGATAATCTTGAGGTTGTCGGTGAGGTTAATGACGGTCTTGAGCTGATTGATTTTCTTAATAATAATCCGGCTAATCTGGTTTTACTGGATATATCCATGCCCAATGTCCGCGGTATTGAAGCGATTACCGAAGTCCGGCGCTCGCAACCCGGAGTCAAGGTGCTGATACTGACGATGCATAATAATAAAGAGTACCTTTACGCTGCAATTGCCGCTGGTGCTGATGGTTATCTGTTGAAAGAAAACAGCGACGATGAGTTGCTCTCGGCGATTGATCAGGTGATGCTGGGCGAGACCTATATCTCCTCGACTCTGGCGGCCGAATTTTCTGAAGATCTGATGAAATTCTATCGCAAGAACAAAAAGCTTCCCTTCGAACATCTGACTAATCGTGAGCGCGAAGTTCTAAAGATGGTTGCTGAAGGTAATACCAGCCGTGAGATTGGTGATCTGCTTTATATCAGTCTGCGAACGGTTGAGCATCATCGGGCGAATATTATGCGTAAGATGAAATTTCGTTCAGTTGCTGATCTTATCAAATATGCCCTCGACAAGGGTTATGTCTAGGTAGAGATAGTTTTGCCCGATTTGTTTGTTTATCTGCGAGGGCACTCTATTATTTAGAGTGCCCTCTGTTGTGTCTGCAGGTCATGATTTTGTAGATGATTTTAAGACACCCTCTATTTTATTTTCAATTAATTAAAAATATACGCTTTAAGGAGTATAAAAATGAGTCCTGAAATTGATCCGTTTGCTGATCTTCCCTGTATGATTGCTGACCCCGGTCTGGCCGAGTGGGGTCGTAAAGAGATTGAAATCGCTGAACACGAGATGCCGGGACTGATGGCGATTCGAGATAAATATCAGGCTTCTCAGCCTTTGCAGGGGGCTCGGATAATGGGTTCGCTGCATATGACTATTCAGACCGCGGTTCTGATTGAAACATTGACCGCATTGGGTGCTGATGTCCGCTGGGCCTCCTGCAATATCTTCTCCACTCAGGATCACGCTGCGGCCGCGATTGCGGCGACCGGAATTCCGGTTTTTGCCTGGAAGGGTGAAACTCTGGCTGAATATTGGGCCTGTACTTATCGGGCGCTCTCATTTCCCGGTGGCAAGGGTCCGGATCTAATTGTTGATGATGGTGGTGATGCAACCTTGATGCTCCATTTCGGGGCCCGGGCCGAAGCTGATACTTCTATATTGGAGCAGGAATACCATTCTGAAGACGAGATCGAACTGGTGGCCCTTTTGAAGGAGATTCAGAGTCGTAAAGCCGCCGATTTCACGGCTTGGGTTAATGAGTGTCGTGGAACTTCGGAAGAGACCACAACCGGGGTTCATCGTCTTTACCAGATGATGGAAAAAGGTGAACTGAAATTTCCGGCTTTTAATGTAAATGATTCGGTAACCAAATCAAAATTTGACAATCTCTACGGTTGCCGCGAATCCCTGGCCGATGGCATTAAACGGGCCACCGATGTGATGGTTGCCGGTAAGACAGTTGTAATCTGCGGTTATGGTGATGTCGGTAAAGGTTGTGCCCAGTCGATGCGCGGTTTCGGAGCCCGGGTTCTGGTTACTGAAATCGACCCGATCTGTGCTTTGCAGGCCCTGATGGAAGGTTTTGAAGTGACGACCATGGCTGACGCCCTGGCTGAGGGTGATATTTATGTGACAACTACCGGTAACCGTGACGTCATCACGGCCGTACATATGGCCGGTATGAAGAATCAGGCGATTGTCTGTAATATCGGTCATTTTGACAGCGAAATCCAGATTGCACAGCTGAATCAGTGGCCGGGTGTGGTTAAAGACGAAATCAAGCCGCAAGTGGATCGTTACACATTTACTGAAGGACACCAGATTTTTGTTCTGGCTGAAGGTCGCCTGGTTAATCTAGGTTGTGCCACCGGGCATCCATCATTCGTGATGTCAGCCTCTTTTGCCAATCAGATGTTGGCCCAGATTGATCTCTGGCAGAATCAGCATGAGGTCGGGGTCTATCGTCTGCCCAAGATCCTGGATGAAGAAGTGGCATTGCATCATTTGAAAAAACTGGGCGCAAAATTAACTGTTCTGAGTCAGGAGCAGTCTGATTACCTGGGTATCCCGGTTGGGGGTCCCTACAAGCCCGAGCATTACCGGTATTAGTGACCTGCGCCTGTATGCGGGTAATTTTTGCATTAGCAAGAGATAGATATTTTAGTTTCTGAATTCAAAAATAAAAAAAGGGGACGGTAATTAACCGTCCCCTGCTTTTTCTTCTCTTCATGGTCGGGATGAGAGGATTTGAACCTCCGACCCCTGCGTCCCGAACGCAGTGCTCTACCAGGCTGAGCCACATCCCGTCATGAAAATAGTGGGCTGGCTTTTAACTGATTGCGCTTGTAAAGTCAAGGGGAAAATGGTAGTTAGCGAGTTACTGAAAGGTGACAATCTTCTTGACTGTAACTCCTTAAGGATGGCAGAAAGTGCAGACTTTTCAGCAAATTGAAGTTGTGAGTCAGGATGATGGATGAAAGATATTTTTTGGACACACTTTAGCGGAGATTTATAATTTTTAACCTATATCTGTTTGGAAAAATGAAAAATGAGTGTACAATTTAATAGTTCATTGACGGCGGCTTTCCGCAGTCATGTCTGTGGCGCCTTACGGGCGGAAAATGTTGCTACCAATGTGAAATTGTCAGGCTGGGTACAGAACTGGCGTGATCATGGCGGGGTTGTTTTTATCGACCTGCGTGATCGTTACGGTTTGACTCAGGTGGTTTTTAATCCCGAAAATGCCCCTGAAGCTCACAAACTTGCCCATACGTTGCGGGGAGAATTTGTGATTCAGGTTGAAGGTGAGGTGGTCAACCGTCCTGAAGGCACCGTGAATGTCAATATGGCAACCGGTGAAATCGAGGTTCTGGTCGCCCGGATTAAAATTCTAAACAAATCTGAAACACCTCCCTTTGCCATTGATGAAACCAGTGAAGTCGGCGAGAATGTCAGGCTCCAGTATCGTTATCTTGATCTGCGTCGTCAGCCTCTGCAGGAGGCGATGATTGTTCGACATCGGGTGACTAAGCTGATTCGCGACTACCTTGATCAACACAGCTTTCTTGAGATTGAAACTCCGGTTTTGACCAAAAGTACTCCGGAAGGAGCTCGGGATTATCTGGTTCCCAGCCGCACTAATCCGGGCTCATTCTTTGCCCTGCCGCAGTCGCCGCAGCTATTTAAGCAGCTGCTGATGGTTGCCGGTTTCGACCGCTACTTCCAGATCGTAAAATGTTTTCGTGATGAGGATTTAAGAGCCGATCGGCAGCCTGAATTTACCCAGATTGATATGGAACTTGCCTTTGTCGAACAGGATGATATTATTGCTCTGGTTGAGGGCATGATTGCTCTGATCTTCAAAGAACTTAACGGTTTTGATTCGAGTCTGCCTTATCCCCGGATCAGTTATCAGGACGCTCTCGATAAATATGGTCTCGATGCTCCCGATATCAGATTTGAAATGGAGCTTATCGATCTTTGCGATGTTTTCACAGGTACTGCTTTTAAGGTATTTCGTTCAGTTCTTGATAAAAAAGGCATCATCAAGGGGCTTAATTTGAAAGGGGGCGCCAGCCTGTCGCGAAAGGAGATCGATGATCTTTTAGAGGTGGTTAAAATTTACGGGGCTAAAGGTCTGGCTTGGATCAAGGTTAATGAGGATGGCTGGCAATCACCGATCGTTAAATTTTTCGAAGAGTCGGAGGTTGCGGCCTTAGGTCAGGCGATGGCGGCCGAAGCTGGTGATCTACTTCTGTTTGTGGCGGATAAACCGGTGATTACCAATGAATCATTAGGCCATTTACGCCTCCACTTAGGCGAAAAGATGGGACTTATTGACGCGGAAAAACTGGCATTCTGCTGGGTTATTGATTTTCCGATGTTCGCCTGGGATGAACAGGAAAAACGTCATACCGCGATTCATCACCCGTTTACCGCTCCGCTAGATGAAGATCTTGACAAGCTGGACACGGATCCGCTGGCGGTTAAAGCCAAAGCCTACGACCTGGTTTTGAACGGGGTTGAAGTCGGCGGCGGCAGTATCAGAATTCATGATGCCGGAATCCAGGGAAAGGTTTTCAGCCTGTTGAAGATTGAAGAGGATGAGGCTCGGGAGAAATTTGGATTTCTGCTTGATGCATTAAGTTTCGGGGCGCCGCCGCACGGAGGTATCGCTTTCGGTCTTGACCGCCTGCTGATGCTGCTCTTGAAGCGGCAGTCGATTCGTGAGGTTATCGCCTTCCCGAAAACCCAGAAAGCGACCTGTCTCTTAAGCGGGGCTCCGAATACCGTAAGCCCGCGCCAGTTGCGGGAGTTGGCAATTAAAAAAGCGTAGTTTACTGACCTACGAATTCTTTAAATTAAAAATAAGCAGGAGATTTCAGATAATGGCAGTTGAAAATATTCAAGGAAAATATATAACCTTTGCTGATGGTGAGTATGTAATTCCTGATAATCCCCTGGTTGGAGCTTTGGCCGGAGATGGGATTGGGCCGGATATCTGGAGTGCCACACAAATGGTTCTCGATGCCGCGGTTGAAAAAGCCTATGCCGGAAAAAGAAAAATCTGTTGGCAGCCGCTGGCCGCCGGTGAGGCCGCATTTGCTGCAACCGGGTCATATCTGCCTGAGACAACTCTGGCTGCAATCGCCAAATTAAGAATTGCAATTAAAGGGCCGCTTTCAACCCCGACCGGCGGCGGCATCCGTAGTCTGAATGTGGCTCTGCGGCACCATTTTGATCTTTACGCTTGTATTCGCCCGGTACGCTATTATGAGGGAGTCCCGAGCCCGATGAAACGTCCCGGCGATCTCAATGTGGTCATCTTTCGCGAGAATATTGAGGACGTCTATGCCGGAATGGAGTGGGTAGCAGGTTCGGAGGAGGCTGAAGCATTGGGTGATTATCTGCGTGATAAACTTCAAGCCAAACTTCGTCCCGGTTCGGCGTTAGGGATCAAGCCGGTGAGTCCCGAGGGTTGTAAACGCCTGATTCGTTCGGCGATTCAGTACGCTATTGATAATGGGCGCAAAATGGTAACTATGGTTCATAAAGGTAATATTATGAAGTTTACCGAAGGGGCCTTTTGTCAATGGGGTTATGATTTGGCAAAAGCAGAATTCTCGGATCAGGTGATTACTGAAGATGAGTTGATGACAAAATATCAAGGCGTACCTCCTTCCGGGAAAATCATCTTGAATGACCGGATTGCTGATGCCATGTTTCAACAGTTGCTATTAAGGCCAAGTGAATATGATGTTCTGGCGACTCTTAATCTTAACGGTGACTATCTCTCAGATGCCTGTGCAGCTCAGGTTGGCGGTTTAGGCATTGCTCCCGGGGCTAATGTGGGTGACGGAATTGCTATCTTCGAGGCAACCCACGGAACTGCCCCTAAATATGCCGGACTCGATAAAGTTAATCCGGGATCACTGATCCTTTCGGGTAAGATGATGTTCGATTTCATGGGCTGGAATGAGGCTGGTTTGCTGGTCGAAAAAGCCCTGCAGAAAGCAATTTTAGGTCGCAAGGTAACTTACGATCTCGCCCGCCAGATGGAGGGCGGCGAAGAGGTTAGCTGCAGCGCTTTTGGCAAGTTGATTGTCGCGGCCATGTAGGTGTTGTAAAAATAGTTGGATTTAAGATCAGGAATTTACTTGTCAGTGACATTATTCTGGGGGCTTGGGGCGAATGAAGATTCTTTTTTTAACAGCCTCTTTGAAAACCCCGAGTGCCAGGTTCAGGATTTTCCAGAATCTTGAGATCTGGCGTGATCTGGGTTTTGAGATTAAGGCGGTGCCTTTGCCGAAGAGTAACTGGGCTCGCCTTAAACTGCTAACCCAAATTCCGGTTTTTGATATTGTCGTTTTGCAGAAACGTCTGCTGCATCGTCATACATTCTACCTTTTGCGGCAGCGGGCTAAAGTTCTGCTCTATGATTTTGATGACGCGGTGATGTTTTCAGACAGCAATGCCGGGGGCAACTTTATTTCCGCACACCGGGCTTCACGTTTTACTGCTGTTGCCCGATCGGCTGATCTTCTTTTAGCCGGTAATGACTACCTTAAAGAACAGGCTTTAATGGCCGGGGCGAAACGGGTCGAAGTGGTTCCGACCGGAGTTGATTGTAACTATTTTCGACCTCGTTCTGAAACTGAGGAGAGGTTGGCCGGTTCATTATTAACCCTTGGCTGGGTTGGTTCCAAGCCAAACCTTGTCTACCTTAAAGATCTGGTCCGGCCTTTAAATCGTCTTTATGCAAAACGTCAGGATTTCAAGCTAAATATAGTATGCGATGATTTTATCGACGAGTTTCATTGTCCGGTGGAAAAAATAAGCTGGACGGCCGTGAATGAAGTGACCGACATCCAGAACTTTGATGTCGGACTTATGCCTCTGGTTGATGACCCTTGGACAAAAGGTAAATGCGCTTTTAAGCTTCTCCAGTATATGGCCTGTGGCCGGCCCGGAGTGGCGAATCGTACGGCGGTGACACAAAAAATTATCGAACCGCATGAAAATGGTTTTCTGGCTGCGACTCCGGATGAGATGATTGATAATATTGCCTGGCTGCTCGACCACCGTCATCTGTTGCCGGAGGTCGGTCGCCGGGCTCGAACATCGATTATGGGCGTTTATGACAGCCATAGCGTCGCTTTACGTTATGCTGAAATTTTTAAGCAGATGGTGGGCTGATTATATGGATAACTCTGTTGCAAAAATAAAAATTGATCTTGAGACTGTGCTGACCGGGCCGGAACCGATAGTTGTCGAACTCGGCTGTGGAGATAAGGTGGAACCTTTCAGCACGGATGGTCGGATCGGGATTGATCTGGTTGATCTGGATAACGTCGACATAGTTGCCGATCTGGAAGCGGGGCTCTCTTTCCTGCCTGATGCCAGTGTCGATAGGCTCCATGCCCGCAGTCTTTTCGAACATATCAATAATTTCGACCAGCTTCTGACCGAAATTATCCGGGTCTTGAAGAGTGATGGTATCTGTCATCTGATGGTACCTCACTTCTCTAATCCATACCACTATTCTGATCCCACTCATGTGCGTTTTTTCGGACTCTACAACTTCTTTTACTACAGTCATAAACAGCATAAATATCGCCGTCAGGTACCGACTTTCTATACCGAATCCAGACTTGAAA
>JAOZQE010000032.1:17280-22100 GCA_029932385.1 bacterium
CAGCATAAATATCGCCGTCAGGTACCGACTTTCTATACCGAATCCAGACTTGAAATAATCTCTCTGAAGCTGCGTTTTCGTTCACCATTCAAGGGTCGCAAATGGTGGAAGCGTCTGCATGAAAAACTCTTTAATCTGACGCCCTGGATGCAGGAGTTCTATGAAGAGAATCTCTGTTACCTGTTTCCCTGTTATGGTGTTGTTATTGAATTTAGTCCGGACCGTTCCTCTTCTTTAAGGTAAAAGATTGATGAATCATAAAGAGAGCTGCCGGCAGTCTAAAAGCGTTTTGCAGATTCGTTATCGAGACGATACTCTGCGCACGACCTATAATCAGTATCTTGATGCTTTTCCGGCTGATTTTTATAAAGTTGTGGTTTTCATGGCAGGTTCCGATGAGACTGATGTCAGGGAAACTGTAATCGCTGATGAAGTTATCTTTTTAAATCTCAGTCGGAAACAGTTAAAAGGTTTGCGCCGACAGGCGCGACAGCAGCTGGTTCGAATTATCGGCCGGGTCAACCCTTCAGTTATTCTTGCTCACCGCTGGAAGGCGACAACTATCGCGGTTGCTGCACTGAAAACTCTGGGAACCGAAGATGTTATGGTGTTTTCCGTGGTCCATGCTCTCTATCAGTTGCAGAGTCTCTCCCGGCGTTTGGTCGGGCGGTTTTTTCTGAAAAAACATTGCCGTTTTATCGGGGTTTCGGAAGCCGTCAGAGAGGACGTTTTGCAGGCGGGTTTCGGTTTTGCCCCGGAGGATGTTCTGGCTCTGCCGAATGGAATCGATATTGAAAAAACCAGAGCCTCTCTTTTCTCACGTAATGAGGCCCGGCAATTACTTGGAATCCCGCTGGAAGTTCAGGTTGTCGGCCATGTCGGGCGGCTGGTTCGGGCTAAGGATCAAAAAACTTTGATTTCAGCCTTTGCAAAAGTTTATAAGGTTCTGCCCTTGTCATCTCTTGTGATTATCGGAGCGGGTCGTTTTGAGAATGACTTAAAAGATCAGGTGAAATCGTTGCAGCTTCCGGATTCGGCGGTTATTTTTGCCGGTGCGAAAGAGCACGCCGTGCGCTTTATGCCGGCTTTTGATCTTTTTACGCTAACCTCTGTCACCGAGGGTTTCCCCCGGGTGCTGCTTGAGGCTATGGTCTGTAAAATTCCGATTGTAGCGACTGATCGGGGTGGTATCTGCGAGGTTCTGGACGCAGATGTGCAACTCTGTCAGGCTGGGGATGTTGACGGAATCGCCCGCCGCTTACTGGAATCTTTGCAACTTGATCAGGAATCCCGGCAAAATCTGGTTGCGGCAGGTTGTAAACGAGTGGAAGAAAATTTTTCCAGTGCTATTTTCAGGAAACGTCTCCTGAAATTTGTTCAACAATAACGTTGTCATCTGAAAGTTTTAAGAGTGTCTTAATATCGTTATGAAACTTGCATTTACGATGTTCAAATATTTCCCCTACGGGGGCTTGCAGCGTGATTGTCTGCGGATTGCCGAACTATGCTTAAAAGCAGGAGCTGAGATCGATATATATGCTGCGCGACTGCAGGGTGATCCGCCGCAAACTCCACCCGGAATAAATTTTTATCATCTCCCGGGGAAAGGGCTGAGTCATCATCGTCAGTACCTCTCTTTCTCTGAACGAGTGCGAGATAAAGTTAAAACGAATGGTTATCAGGCAGTGGTCGGTTTTAATAAAATGCCCGGTCTTGATCTCTACTATGCCGCTGATCCCTGTTATGCGGAGACCGTAAAGGGTAAAGGCTTTCTCTATCGCCTGACCTCTCGTTTCCGTGTTTTATCGGAATTTGAAAGGGTGGTTTTTGCGCCGAATGAAGAGACGGTTATTCTTTCAATATCCGAAGTACAGAGGGATTTTTTTAAGGCAATTTATCACACTCCGGCGGAACGTTTCTGTGATCTCCCCCCCGGGGTTCCGGCTGACCGTCTCCTGCCGCCTGAAAGTCGGGAACTGGGGAATTCTCTGCGTCAGGAACTGACTATAGGTTCTGACGAACTAATTGTGCTGATGGTCGGCAGTGGTTTTAAGCGCAAAGGGGTCGATCGCGCATTAAAAGCTTTTAAGGCTTTGCCAGACCATATTTTACAGAAGAGTCGTCTGGTGGTAGTTGGTGATGATCGGCTTGATTATTATCGCAAAATGGCTCGAAAGATTGGAGTTGGCGAGCGGGTAATCTTTACCGGCGGGCGTACCGACGTGTCTCGTTTTTTGGCGGCGGCCGATGTTTTTCTCCATCCCGCCTATCAGGAAAATGCTGGCCTGGTACTGATTGAGGCTTTAGCCGCCTCACTGCCGGTTCTGGTGACCGCGGTTTGCGGTTACAGTGTGCATGTCGAAAGGGCTGATGCCGGATATCTGGTGGCTGAGCCTTTTGTCCAAGCGGAATTAGACAGGTTACTTCTGCAAATGCTTGATTCAGCGGCACAAAGGAATGTGTGGAGTGAAAACGCACGTCGATATGTTGCCAAGACCGATCTTTTCAGTCTGGCTGAGAAGGCAGCTGAAACCATTATGAAGGTTGCCGGAAATAAACATGAGGTGTTATTATAGCTAGCAATACTCGTTGGCGGAAGCTGCTTGAAATGCGCCGGGCCGCAGTCGCTGAAACCCCGTGGTTTTTCGTCTATGGCAGTCTTATGGAGCGTTATCGCAATTTCAACCATTTTCTGCGCCGAAAAATGGTGAATGCCCGCCCCGCTTATTGTCAGGGTTTTCTCTATCATCTGCCGATCGGTTTTCCCGGCCTGGTTACGATGGATGACTGTCAGGATATAGTTGTCGGTGAATTGATGAGTTTCAAAAATCCGGTCAAGATTATGCGGGCTCTGGATCAGCTTGAAGGGTATCATCCCGATAATCACTCAAAAAGTCTTTATATTCGAAAGAAACTTCCCGTTATTGTTGAGACTGATCCTGTTACACAGGAATTTTCAGAGGTTGAGGCCTGGGTTTACACTTATCCAGCCGACCACCTGAGCCCGGAGCATCAGAAAGAGTTTTTTATCTCCTGCGGCAACTGGAAACTTCTTTGTGAACAACCGCTTAAAAAAAAGAGGCCCCGGCGGATCGGTAAACTTTTTCAGAAACTTAAAAAATTGCCTGACCCAGAAAAGATTCATATTGATCCGATGTTCTGCATGGATGAACAGATGCATGCGCAGTGGACTACTACCACGGCCTGTTCCAGGTTTTGTGAAAATCCCGGTCACTGCCGGGCAAATCGGCGTAAAATGTGGGAAAGTTTTAAGTTGGCTTCGGAAAAGTAACCTCGGGAGTGGCGGCTGATCGGATAATTTGTTGCGTACGGGAGAGTCTGTCGTTTAAGACAGAGCTGAAATTATTCAAGATCTTTGTACTGTAAACCCCCTCTTTTTTGAGACCCGCAATTATATTTTTGACAAAATTCTGGCTGGCGGCAGGGGGCAGAGGGGTGGGGTTCTCTGCCCATGATATGATCTCGGGTAACTGTTCAAGGCAGTGTTTTTCAAGTTTGTAGGAGTTCTGGAATCCTTTGAGGGCTAAGATTACCGATTGGTAGTTGTCATTTTTCGTGTTTCGCTTTTTCAGACGTAAGAAGGCATATTCAATCACCTCTTTTTTTGTTTCAGATAGAAGATTTAAATGCCTCCGGCGTTTGATAAAACGATGGAATTCCCGGTTAGCTAAACGCCTCTCCTGCAGTTGCCCTTCTTCATTAGAGCCAAAATCCCCACCGAGCAGGAGCAGGCATAAAAAGTCATTCAGTTCAGGTCTGATCTTGCCGTTAATTTGTTGCTCTATATTTATATGAAGGCTGTGGGGTTTGATCTCCTTGATAAAATCGATACTCTCCAGAATCATCTGGTCGGCTATGGCCGGATCACAGGTCAGAGGCAGGGTATAGGTGCGGGGGTAGTCGACCCGAACCATGGAATATTCAAAAAAACCTCCGTAACGGGATAGGGTTAAAAGGCGGCGGCCGTGTTCATGTGTGTCAACATAACCACCGAGTCGCCAGGTAACATCTTCAAGTTGAAAACTGCTGTAGTATTCCAGATTTCTAAAAGGATCATTTGCGATAAGATTTGAGGGCGTGCTTTTGTCAACGGCTCTGCGTCCCAGATTGCTGAATTCCATCTCAATCCCGATCGGGGTTACACCCGGAATGCTCATTGCTGTAACCGTGTCAGATTCATTCTGTATCGCTTTCCGGTTATAGATTTTACTCGCAACCTGGAAAATCAACAGGACATAGATGAAGTGGTGGCGGATCGATTTTGAGATTACCTGCTCGATGAGTTTTTCAAGCTCGGTTTCCCATAGATGAGTATGTCGGTTAAGCCAACGCATGACCACCAGGTTGACCGGGGTCTCCCAGTAGCATGAGGGTGAAGGTGCGGGCAGATTCAGCTCATGTTTACGACTGGCAAACTGGACCAGAAAACCGAAAAGATAGTGCCGGAAGATAATTTTGAGATGGTTGGTGACGAGCTCTTTATTTAACCAGTGGAGGCGACTGATGGTTAGTTTTCGATGGATGAAATTGCCGGCAGCAGGCTGCTCGGAGCGGAACTTTCCGTTTGCCTTCTGCATTTTCAGAAGATAGAATCGATGCAGATAACTGACTCCGATAAATTCACGCTGGATCATCTGCCGGGCGATCGGAGAGAGGCCGTCATACAGGGCTCTGTAGCTGGTTGCCTGGTACTCTTTCGGAAAAAAAAGAGTCATTATGACAATCTCCTTATAAACCGGACAGATCCTAGAGGAAGATTTATCGGGTAAACTAGTCACTGTTAACTATGAGCATAATGT
>JAOZQE010000033.1:0-3766 GCA_029932385.1 bacterium
CGAAACTGGCCCTCTTCTTTTTTTTTAGATGACCTCTGTTCATAAAAGTGCAGCAATATCTCTTGACAATTGCTTTATTGATTTCATATTAAGCCAAACAAAAAATGTAGCACCATACATCTTTGAGGGGAAATGCCAAGATTACGTCTATCAATCATGGTTTGCATGATATTATTGATACTGTTCACCGGAACCGGGTTTTCTGCTGAAAAAACTCCGCTGACCCTTGATGCGGCGATCCAGATGGCTCTGCAGGAAAATCACTACCTCAAATCACGCAACCTTGAAGTTAAGAGTGCGGTCGCCGAACGGCGGGCCAGTAAGGGTGATCTCTTCCCGCAGCTTGATGCTTATGCCGGTTACCTGAGAACCTCAAATCCCATGCTCGTCATTCCCATGCAGGAGTTCGGCGGTGAGCCGCCGAACTTTACCCGCAACCATTACCGGGCCGGTTTGAGTTTAATTTTACCACTTTATGAAGGCGGCCGCCGCTGGCATAAAGTTACGGCTTCTGATTTAAGTACATTGATTGCGGAACAACAGTTAAGTTTCTCACGTCAGGAAATTGTTGCCAACGTCACCAACACTTTCAATCAGGTTCTCTCGTTTAAGGCCCTCGAAAAAGCCCAGAAGCAGGTTCTTGATTCCCTCAAAAAAGCTCAGGACGATATCCGTAAAAGAGTTGATCTGGGAAGGGCGGCGCCGGTTGAGCTGATGAAGATAGAAACCCAGGTGGCCCGCCAGGAACAGGAACTCATTCATGCCCGTCTGGCCGGGCTCCGGGCCCGACAAGGGCTGGCATCCCTGCTCGGAAAAAATCCGGCACTCCTGGATGAACCCGAAGGTCAGCTTAAAATTACAACGCCCGAATTACCCGTCCATGATAAAATAACCCTCGAAACAATTATCATACAGCGGCCCGACATAGTAAAAGCTCAGAATGAATTAAAATTGGCCGCTAACGAGATCAAACTGCAGGAGGGCTATCACCTGCCGGATATAAATTTGATTGGTGACTATGGACAACGAACCGGGAGTGGTTTAAATGACAATGAAGAGGTCTGGAGTGCGGGGGTTAATGTTAAATTCAACCTCTATGCCGGAGGTCAGATAAAGGCCCGGGTCAATCAGGCCGAAGCCCGATACGAAGCCGCCCAGGAACAACTTGAGCAACTAAAGCTTGGAGCGATGACGGAAATTGTCCAGGCTGAAGCCAATATCAAGGAGGCCGGACAACGAATCAACATGGCTGACAAAACCATTATCAGCGCCCGGGAAACCTATCGCATTGAAGAACTCAAATACAGACTCGGAGCGAGTACCATAACCGACAGCCTACTGGCTCAGGCAGCCTGGTTTGAAGCCACGGCTTTGAAAGCGGAAGCTGTTTATGAACTTGAAAAAGCGGTTGTCGACTACCGGCTGGCCTGCGGTACTATAGAAGAATAGAGCAACGCCTGTAAAGAGTTTGAACCCTGTATCAGCTGATGCGAATCTGTAACTAATTTTTACAAAGGCACCATTATGTTAAAAAAATTAATTGTCATTATCATTCTAATTATTCTGGTCGTTGCCGGGATACGCTTGATTAAACATAAAAAAGCGGCAATCGGCCTGAATAAAGCTCCGGCTAAAAGAGTTATGGCGGTTAAAACCGTGGCAATTGAACATGGAGAATTCGCAATCACAAAAACCCTGCTGGGTGAGATTGTTGCCAAGCGGCAGGCACTGCTTGCGGCCCGGATCACCAGCCACATTCTGACGGTCTCCGGCCGGGCCGGAACCATGGTCAAGAAAGGGGATCTTCTGCTCCAGCTTGATGACCGTTTGCAAAAAGACCGGGTTGCGTCAACCCGATCCGACCTGGCAGCGGCCAAAACCCAGCTGACTACCCAGAGCGCTATTTTTTCCCGCGACCGGAAACTGGTCGAAGCTAAAGCCATCAGTCAGGAAGCATTCGACCAATCCCGAGCCAGTTATGACAATGCCGGCGCCCGGGTTACAGCTTTACAGAATGCCTTAAATTCTGCGCTTGCCGATCTCTCCTACACCCTCATTAAAGCTCCGGCCGACGGGGTTATCACCCGCCGCCTGGTCGATCCCGGAGACCTGGCAGTTCCCGGTAAAACTCTTATGCAAGTGGAAGAGACCGGGGCCGGCTACTATATTCTGGTAAACCTTCCCCAAGCTGATTTCGCCCGGTTTAAGTCGGGAGATCCGGTTACGATAATCCCGGACAATCTTTCAGCTGAACCCGTTTTCGCAGCTCTAACCACGTCTGTCAGCCGGGTTCATCCGGCCGTCAGCCGGGGCACCCTGACAAGTATTGAAATTGATCTTGATAAGCCTCCTTTCCACTTGCCGACCGGGGCCACGGTCAGGGTTTCTCTGGTTGAAAGCCAAGTCAAGGGCTGGAAAATTCCCGCCCGGGCCATCCTTGAAAATGTCGGACAGAGTTTTGTTTTTGCGGTTACATCCGACAATCTGGTGCGGGTTATTCCCGCCCGTATCCTGGCAAAAAACGGCGACTGGCTGGTGGTTGCGGCCGAGCTTGAGGAAAAGAACCGGCTCGTCACTGCCCAGGAGAGTGCTCTCTTAAGACTGCATGATAAACAGACGATAAAGGTGGTTCAATGAAACCGGGTAAGTTGCCGGAAAGCGGTTTAATCGACAAACTGCTTAATCGTCCCCACCTGATCATGTCATTTATTCTGCTTCTGGCGGCCATGGGCATCATCGGTTTTCGCGCCATGCCGCTGAATCTTTTTCCCGATGCCAACTATCCGGTTATTGCCGTCATCATCCCCCAGCCCGGTGCGGCCGCGGCCGATGTCGAAGACAAGGTCACCCGGCCGGTGGAAAAAGAGTTGGCGACCATTGATCTGGTGCGCAAAGTACGCTCGGTCAGCCAGGATGAGATGACGGCGGTCAGTGTTGAATTCTCATACAATAAAAACCTTGATGCGGCCGCGGCCGATGTTGCCAACGCCCTAAAAAGAATTGAGGCACGATTGCCGGCGGATATCAAACCGGCCGAAATATTTAGAGTCAGTGATGCGACCACCCCGGTTTTCACCCTGGCCCTGACGCCTAAAAAAGAGAGCCACCTGGATCTTGCCAAAGTCCGGCAGCTGGCTGACAATGAAATCAGGGAAGCTTTTCTCCGGATTGCCGAAGTTGCCAATGTGGAAGTTTTTGGCGGCTATCACCCGGAGATCACGGTTGAGGTTGACCCGGTGCGGCTGCACGCCCATAAACTCTCGCTGGGCCAGGTGATAATGGCGATCAGGAAACAGAATATAAATATCCCTGACGGCCTGATTATCAACCGGGACTCCCAGTTTCTGATTAAAACCCAGGGGGAGAGGCTGCTGAAATCGACCCTGGCAGAAATTGTCATTGCCCACGAAACGGCTGAAAACGGCGGCGGCGAATTGCATTTAGGTGATATTGCCGTCATCAAAACCGGCTATCAGGAACGCCAGTCGCTATATCGCGGCAACCTGAAGGACGCAATCGGAATTAATCTGCTGCGGCCGGAACAGGGCCATGTCACCACCACCATCGCGGCGGTGGAAAAGGCCATGCCGGCAATCAGCAAACAGTTTCCCAACCTTGACTTTGAGGTTGCCGATACCCAGAAAACCATTATTACAACCAGCATTTCGAATATGAGTGACGCCTTAAGAGACGCAATTATCATGACGGTAACCGTCATTTTTCTGATTCTTGCCAACTGGCGCATGTCATTGCTGGCGGCAATTTC
>JAOZQE010000033.1:3866-8135 GCA_029932385.1 bacterium
CCCTTTACCGTGGTCCTGGCTCTGGCGCTGTTCTCAAGCTTTATCATTTCGATAACGGTTATTCCGATTCTCGCACCCTACCTGATGAAACCTGATAACCGCAAAAACTGGCTGGAAAAACTGGCGGCCCGCCTCGATCATTTCATTATTGATCCGATCAGCAATTTCTTCGCCGGACTGATCCATACCGCTCTACGCCATAAACTGATTTTCATTATACCGATAATTATACTTTTTGTTTTCAGCATGAAGATCGTGATGCCTCTCAACGGCCGTAATCTGATGCCGCCGATGGATACCGGCATCGTCAAAATCGCTTTTGAGGCCGATGCCGACACCTCTCTGGCCGCGACCGCAAAGATTGCCCGCCTGATTGAAGCCCGTCTGAAAAAATTCAAGGGCTTGAAAATGTTGTCAACTACGGTCGGCTCCGAACCCGGAGTCGTCAGTTTCGGTACCGGCCGGATTCCCCAACAGGGAATGATAACGGCCCATTTTATCGACCGTTTTCAGCGATCTGAAACAATCTGGGAGATCGAGGAGGATATCCGAGATCAGGCGGCCGATATTCCGGGGCTCAAATCATTCGATGTCTTTGATTTCGGCGCGACCCCGCTCTCATCCATCGCCGCTCCGGTCGATGTTATGATCAGCGGCCCCGATCCTGAAGTTCTGGACGAGCTGGCCGATCAGGTTGTGAATCGTCTTCAGCAAGTTAAGGGGTTGACTACCGTCAACCGTTCCTGGAGCAATGATAAAACCGAATTCATGATCAATATCGATCTGGAGAAGGCCAGCCGCTACGGCCTTGATCCGGAGACTATCAGCGCTGAAATATCCCAGGCGGTCAGGGGCGGTCAGGCTTCGACCTTAAGAGTTCCCGGTGAAGACGGCTACGCCATCCTGGTCCGTTACCCAGAAACCGAACGCCGCACGACTAAAGACCTGCTGGCAATCAATCTGCCCGGCAGTTTTGGGCCGGTACCTTTACGGGAGCTGGTTTCACTGGTAAAAACCCGAACCCGAACCCGGTTTACCCGTCAAGGTCTGCAACCCACCGTGGATATCTACGGTTACCGCTCAACCATGGCGATTACTTTTCTGCAGGAAAATATCCTTACCGCATTATCTGGTCTGGAACTTCCGGCCGGCTACACTCTCACTCACGAAGGAGAAGTCAAAAATATGGGGGCGGCGGGAAAACGCCTGGCCCGGGCTCTCGGTCTGGCAGTGATTCTGCTTTTTTTCTCTCTGGTACCAACCTTCCGTTCCTGGAGCATTCCGCTGACAATCATGAGTGCCATCCCGCTGGCGATGATCGGCGGTGCCTGGGGTCTGCTGATTACCGGCCAGCAAGCCTGCATGCCGGCCAACATGGGCATGATCCTGTTGGCTGGGATTGTAGTCAACAATTCAATTCTGCTGATCGATTTTATTGAACAGGCACGGAAACAGGGTAAGGATTTAATGGCTGCAATTGAAGAGGCCGTCCGCATCCGCACCCGGCCCATCCTAATGACGGCAATCAGCACCATCGTCGGCATGCTCCCGATTGCCGCCCAGCGAGCTTTAGGCTTGGAACGTCTCTCTCCTCTAGCCGTAGTCGCCATCGGCGGACTCCTGGTGGCCACGTTCCTGACCCTGATCTACATTCCCCTGTTCTATTCCCTGGCCGATAAACTGCGCCGGCACCGGCAAACTCCAACCAGCTGATTTGTATTTGATAGCAGTTTAAGCATTTAGGGTTTCTTAAAAATTAAACTTTTTCGAGGTTCCCTTTAAACTAAAGAAGCCGGCCCCATAATGGGGTCGGCTTCTTTGCAACTTTTGTACAGGTCAGGATATCCTTCAGTCTAATTGACGGCGAATGAACGTTGGAATCTCAAAATCATCGACTCCACCGGCAAATTCGTTTTCTGAGCCGACCACTTTCTTCATCATATTCGGCAGATCTGGAATTTCCTCAGATTGTGCATCCTGATCAAATGAACGATCAAAATTATCGATATCGGCAATTTCATAGGCCGGCAATTTTGCCGCCGGTTCTACCTGGCGTGCCTGAAAAGCCGGACGATCATAATTATCCCGGCGAATCGCTGTCCCTACCGGATATTTTCCAGCCAATCCCAACCCCGGACCTTTAATGCCAGTACCTGTAGCAACCGAGATATTATTTTGACCCGAATCAAAACCAGTGGCAATAACTGTAATCCGAAGCTGATCTCCTAATGAATCATCGAGAACCACCCCGAAAATTACTTCTGCCTCTTCGTGAGTCTCCTCCTGAATCAAACTCGCAGCTTCATCCATCTCATGCAGAGTTAACTCAGCTGCAGCAGTAAAATTAATAATTACACCCTGAGCTCCCTGAATACTTAAATCCTCCAATAAAGGTGAGGCAATTGCTAACTGGGCCGCCTCAATGGCCCGGTTTTCGCCACTGGCGATTCCGGTTCCCATCAGAGCCATACCGGTGTTACCCATTACCGTTTTAATATCCTGAAAATCGAGATTGATCTGACCGTGTACATTAATCAGATCGGAAATACTGCGTACCGCCTGTAAAAGAACATCATCAACCGTTTTGAAAGCATCGACTGCGGTCGTATCCTTACAAACCGTATTCAGTAGTCTCTGGTTTGGAATAGTGATCAGGGCATCGACATTTTCTCGCAAGTTAGCCAATCCCTCTTCCGCAATCCGCATCTTCTTTTTACCTTCAAAATTGAAGGGTTTCGTGGCAACGCCAATTACCAAAGCCCCGGACTCACGAGCCAGCTGGGCAACTACCGGAGCTCCGCCGGTTCCGGTTCCGCCACCCATTCCCGCAGTTACGAAAACCATATCCGCGCCCGCAATCAGTTCAGAGATCTGATCTGCATCCTCCAGGGCCGCACTGCAACCGATTTCTGGGTTTGCCCCGGCCCCAAGCCCCTTGGTCATGCGACTCCCAAGCTGCACTTTTACAGGTGCCTGCGAAGCATTGAGATCCTGCGCATCGGTATTAGCGACAATAAAATCAACCCCCTCCAGGCCCGACTTAATCATATTGTTGACCGCGTTACCCCCGCCACCGCCAACTCCAATCACTTTAATTTCGGCCGCCAGATTTCCACTCTCTTCAAATTCAAACGTCATCGCTCTCCCCCCTTCTCAAAAAGTTGCTAATACCTTAACTCAAAAAAACTATTATTTTTCAACCTTCTCAAACCATAACGAAGGTTATCTTATTATCTAATGCGGACTAAAAAACCCACAAGTCAGTGACTAAAAGAAATCTTTCAGCCAGGCACCAAATTTACCAAAATAACCACCCAGTTTAAGCCCTTCAGGACTATATTTACGACGGCTTGTACCTGACTCCTGAACTGCATATTTCAGGAGTCCAATTGAAGTTGCGTAAACCGGACTTTTAACTGCTTCAAAACCACTGCCCTGGGCTTCAGGAAAACCGACCCGGGCCTGGAGTTCAAAAACCTTCTCCGCCAGTTCGGCAGTTCCCGGCACCAGAGCTGTTCCACCAGTTATAACAACCCCTGAAACTACCTGATCATAAACTCCGGATTTGTGCAGTTCCCGATTTGCGAGTTCGAAGATCTCTTCCAATCGCGGTTCTATTATCTCACCCAGGATCTGCCGGGAGAGTTTTCGCGGCGGTCGCCCGCCGACACTGGGAACCTCGATTGACTCATCCTGCCCGATCATCTGGGCGGTCGTACAACCATAATGACGCTTGATTTTTTCCGCCGCATCCATTGGCGTTCGCAGGCCAATGGCAATATCATTGGTAACCTGATTACCGCCTAAAGGCAGTGACGCGGTATAGGAAATTGATCCTTCAACATAAACAGCGATATCGGTTGTTCCGCCACCGATATCAACCAGAACCACTCCTAATTCTCGCTCTTCTGAGGTTAATACCGCCAAACTTGACGCCAGTTGCTGCAGAACCACTCCGCTGACATCAAGCCCAGCCCGGTTACAGCAGCGATAGACATTCTGCAATGATGCCGCAGCGGCAGTGACAATATGGACATCAACTTCAAGCCGGACCCCGGACATACCAACTGGATCAACCACCCCCTCCTGATCATCAAGAAAAAACTGTTGCGGAATTGTCGCAATCACCTCGCGATCCATAGGGATAGCAACTGCCCGGGCGGCATCAAGAACCTGCTCCACATCATTCTGGCTGACTTCTCGATCCTTGACCCCGATAATCCCGTGGCTGTTCATACCCTGCACATGACTACCCGCAATTCCGGTCTG
>JAOZQE010000033.1:8235-22031 GCA_029932385.1 bacterium
TTGTCAATATAGAAAAGAGCTTTTGGTTGACACTCTTCAATCACAATCTGCAAACGATCCGGCAGACGGCGGTAGATCATTGCCTCTTTAACAAAGTTTAAGACTCTAATCCTAGCCTGAGCTCGAGAGAGTGAAAAAGCAAAGGTCAACTGTCTCGAATTGAGTGCCAGAGCCTTGATTATATCCTCTCTTTGGCAACGATAATTACCCTCAATCACAATCTCTTTGACAACGAAATTACCACTTTCCTTAAGCCTGCCATCCGCATTTTCCACCAACGTCGGCAACCAGAGCCACAAACCGCAACAACTCAGACCTATGAAACAGACTGCGGCAATCAATAACATAATCTTGCGCCGGCGGCCCTGATCGTTGCCGTCGGAATTACGTGCCTGGCGAATATCTTTACGGCTGTTGCCGGGCCGCAAACGAGGCCGCTCTTTTTTCTTAAACCGGAGCCAGGTCAAGTCCGGCACCTTGCAGGATGCGATCTATCAGGGTGACAAAATCCATCCCGCAGGCGGCAGCCGCTTGCGGCAGCAAACTGGTTTCAGTCATTCCTGGAACTGTGTTGATCTCGATAACATAGGGCTGATCATTCATATCAAGCCGGAAGTCTACTCGGACCGCACCACGATAGCAGCCGAGTGCCCGGGCACTGGCAAGTGCCAACTCCTGAACCTTACGGGTCACAGCATCAGCAACCGGAGCCGGCACCAGATATTGGGTAAAACCTTTGGTGTATTTAGCCTTATAATCATAAATCCCATCGCGGGGCCGAATTTCAATTAAAGGCAAAGCTTCACCCTGCAACACTGCAGCCGTCAACTCAATACCCGCCACATAACTCTCAATCATAATCTGACTACTGAATTTACGGGCTTCGGTCAGAGCCGGAGTAAGATCATCTGCGCCGATCACAACACTCACACCAAGACTCGAACCTTCGGCCACCGGCTTAACCACCAGAGGATAACCTCCTGAGGGCACGCTTACTTCATCAACCCCGACATCGGGTACGGTGTAATCCGGGGTTTGAATCCCGTACGAAAGCAGAACCCTTTTGGTCATCACCTTATGCATGGCGATGCTGCTAGCCATTACTCCAGGACCGGTATAAGGAATCTTCAGGTATTCTAAAACGCCCTGGATACTGCCATCCTCACCGTAAACTCCATGCAGAGCTATAAAAACCACTTTGACATCGGCCTCTTTCAACCGAGAAGCTATCTCTCGATCAACATCTATCATCACAACCGTAAAGCCCAGCTCCCGCAAAGCCAAGCCTACCGCCGCACCACTTTTCAGGGAAACCTCACGTTCAGCTGAGAGTCCGCCATAGAGAACTCCGACTCTGGTTCCTGGCGTAAATTTCATTTTTCCCTCCTCCCGTGGCTTTTTAGATCAGGATACAACCCGAATTTCAGGTTCCAGGGTTACACCGCAATGCGCTTTAACCCGATCCTGCATTTTTTCCATTAAGGTTACGACATCCTGCGTCGTCGCCCCGCTCCCGGCGGTAATCACATTGGCATGTTCCACCGCAACCCGGGCCCCACCGCAAACCATACCTTTACATCCGGCTTCTTCCAGCAGACGCCCCGCAAAATCTCCGGCCGGATTTTTGAAAACCGACCCGGCATGCACTCCTGACGGCAGGTGCTGCCGCCTGAGATTACGAATTTCTGCAACTTTTCCGGCGATTATCGATGGCGTCTGTCGCGGCAGGAGAAAATAGGCCGCGACCACAATATCCTGTCCTTCTAGACCACCATCACGATAACCGGGGTTAAGTTCAGTTGCTGAGCGCCACTCCAGAGAACTATTATGGATTAACGAAATAGCGGCCAGCCGATCATAGATCGTGCTGCCAAAAGCTCCGGCATTCATGGCCAGAGCCCCGCCTAAGGTTCCAGGAATACCGGCCAGATTTTCCAGCCCGCTATAACCGCTAATCGCACTTAGACGAACAAATTCTGCCAACTGGACACCGCCTTCAACCCTGACCATCACCGCATCTTTGTCAGAACCAACAATCGTGTAATTTCTGAAACTTCTGGCCAGACTGATTACAGCCCGGTCCCGGATGCCAGCATCGGCAACCAGCAGATTACTGCCGCCGCCCAGCAGCAGAAACCCGAGCTTCATCTCCATTAGAATTTTAACTGCCAAGCGTAAATCAGTCAGGGTTTCGGGCTCTAAAAAAACTGATGCCCGCCCACCGGTTTTAAAAGTTGTCTTCGGCGCCAGAGGTTCATCCTCTAAGAAAAACCGATTCAGAGATCGTTTCAGCTCTCTTTTTTGAGCAACACTAATCAAGAGGCTACCTGTTCAACAATAAGAGATTAAAATCACAGTTATTTTTAACCTTTTCAAAGAAACTCAGTCGGCAATCAGTTCATGTCCCAAACGATAAATGTCACCGGCCCCCAGGGTCAGAATCAAATCTGTCGCTTCGGTGTTGGTCGTTACAAATTCCCTTAAGGCTTCACGATCAGGCAGATAATATACCTGTTTGTGACCATGTTGACGAATTGCCTCAGCCAGGCTTTCACCACTGATATTCTCTATCGGCAACTCTCCGGCAGCATAGATATCGGTCACCACCAGAATATCAGTCTCATTGAAAACTACTTGGAAATCATTAAACAGATATTTGGTTCGAGTATATCGATGCGGCTGGAAAAGGGTTACCAGACGCCGCTCCGGCCAGGCCTGACGCAGGGCTTCAAGGGTAACCTGAATCTCGGTCGGATGATGCCCATAGTCATCAACCAGCAGTGCACCTCGATATTCTCCGACAATCTGCAAACGACGCTGGACTCCGGTAAAACCTGACAGGTGACATCTGATATCGGAAAATTCCAGCCCCAGCTCAAAACCGGTAGCAATCGCCGCCAGACAGTTAAGCACATAGTGACGACCCGGCATATCGATGGTAAATTCTCCCAGTTCCTCCCGGTCAACAATAACCTTAAAACGACTCTGCATGCCCTTGATTGTCACATCAATTGCCCGGACATCAGCCTGAGGATTGAAACCATAAGTTGAAACCCGACGTCTGATCCGTGGGATAATCTCCTGAACCCTCGGGTCATCGAGACAGAGAACCACGAGACCATAAAAGGGAACCTTATTCGCGAAAGCGACAAAATTGTCCTCAATCTCTTCAATACCGCCCCGATAGTGATCAAGATGTTCACGATCAATATTGGTTATAATCGCGATAATCGGCGACAAAGCCAGAAATGATCCATCACTCTCATCTGCTTCAGCCAGCAAGATCTCACCCTGACCGAGACAGGCATTACTGTTGATACTGTTCAGGCGACCACCGATAACCACGGTCGGGTCAAGATCGGTACCGCTGAGCATGGTTGCAATCATTGAAGTTGTAGTGGTTTTCCCATGGGTACCGCCAACGGCAATCCCGTATTTCAAACGCATCAACTCCGCCAGCATTTCCGCCCGGGGAATAACCGGAATCGCCCGGGTATGCGCTTCTAAAACCTCCGGATTATCATCTTTCACAGCCGTCGAGCGCACCAGAACCTGGACATCACCAAGGTTCTCCCGGGCATGACCGTAGGCAATCCGGGCTCCAAGTTTTTCAAGCCGTTCAGTTACCGGACTCCGGTTGAGATCGGAACCATGAACCTCATAACCCAAATTCAACAGAACCTCAGCGATACCGCACATACCGCTACCGCCAATGCCGACAAAATGAACCTTTTCAACCTTATGATGCATTCCTTTCACCTGGACAACACCCCTCAAATCAATTTTAGACAGTGATTGACAATCTCTGTCCGAGCCTCAGGCCGGGCCAACTCTGCCGCCGCCTGAGCCATTTTCTCACGGCGCTCAGGCTGAGTGATCAAACTTTCAATCTCATCACTTAACCCAGCTGCCGTCAGCTCACTTTCCACCTGCATCACCGCTGCACCTTTCTCGACAAACGCTCTCGCATTAAAGACCTGATGATCGTGAGCGGCAAAAGGAAATGGAACCAGAATTGCGGCTTTTCCAAGTGCTGCCAGTTCCGCCAGGGTCAGAGCCCCGGCCCGACAGATAACCAGCTCCGCGGCCCGGTAACAAGCTCCAATATTTTCTATAAACGGGGTCACTTCCGCTTGGCAGTTGATCTCCGCATAGGCCTTTTTGACAGTCTCAAAGTCGGCGTTGCCGCTTTGGTGTACAACCTTAATGTTCGGATAACGGGAAACTAAAATCGCCAACGCCTCAGGCACTCTACGATTGAGAACTCGGGCTCCCTGGCTGCCGCCAACTATCAGAATATTAAACTCAGATTCAGGATTATCCAACGCAACCTTGTCTTCTCTCAACTCGGTAGCATCCGTGGTATCCTGCTCCTGCAGACGCAAACGCAACGGATTGCCAAAATCGTAAATTTTACGGCTTTTTAAACTCTCCCGAGCTTTGTTGAAAGCGATAAAAACTGCCCCGGCAAAAGGAGCTAATACACGATTAACCAGTCCCGGGTAGGCATTCTGCTCTTGCAAAACCCACGGCAAACCGGCAACCATCGCCGCCAGAAGCACTGGTGCGCTGGCATAACCGCCGAGCCCAACGACCAGGGCCGGGCGATAACGAACCAACAGTATCAGAGCCTGAATAAACGCTTTGGGAAAGTTCGCCAGAGCCTTAATCCGTTTCAATCCTCTGACACCAACCAGACCCTGAACCTCCAGAAAAACCAGAGGGTAACCGATTTCCGGAAGCACCCGGGCTTCAAGCCCGCGCCGGGTACCGGCAAAAACAATATTGACCTCAGGTTCCAACCGTTGAAACTCCTCCGCCAAAGCTATCCCGGGGAAAAGATGACCACCGGTGCCGCCGCCGGCAAAAAGAACTGTTTTAGCGGGTCTGACGACTGACATTGTACAAAACTCCAACTGCAGCTAAGGAGACACAAAGTGAACTGCCGCCATAGCTTAAAAAAGGAAAGGTTAAACCTTTGGTCGGCAGGAGACCTAAAGTAACCCAGAAATTAACCGTCATCTGTAAAACCAGAAACAGAGTCACACCGAAAGCCAGCATAGTTCCCAGACGATCGGGAGCAGAACGAGATATTTTCAACCCGATCCAGAGTAGTAACACAATCAGCAGAACCAGAACTACAATGCCAACAAAACCGAACTCTTCCGCCCAGACTGCAACAATAAAATCGGTATAGGCTTCCGGCAGATAGAGCAGTTTCTGAACACTGTTACCGGCCCCGGCACCACTGACGCCGCCGGCACCATAGGCAATCAGTGACTGTTTCAACTGATAAGATATACCGTTACCGCCGACATCCAGAAATGATGTCAGGCGCTGCATCCGGTAACCCCGCCCGGCGATTGCGATGACAACCCCGATACTACCGATCAAACCCAGAACTGTCAGATGTTTAATTCGCGCTCCAGCAACAAAAAGAAGGACAAAAGTCAGGGCTCCGAGTACCACGGAAGAGCCAAAGTCCGGCTCTTTCATCAGCAGCGCGACAATAATGCCGAGAATAATCCAGGGCGGCAGAAAGCCACGTTTAAAATCATCCAACCGGCCCTCGCGTTTAGCCAGATAAGCACTCAGATAGATCACAAAGCCCAGCTTACAAAACTCCGATGCCTGCAGATTAAAAAACGGTGTCCTGATCCAGCGTGTAGCCCCTTTCACACTAACCCCGAAACCCGGCACCAATACCAGAACCAGCAGGCCGATACTTATAACGACCAGAGGTAAAGTCAATTTACCCCACCAGTGATAGTCGAAACGAGCGCAGAGCAGAAGTGCAACCCCGCCGAAAATGGCAAAGATCAACTGGCGTACAAGATAGTGACTGCTCTGGCCATAGGCGTTAAAGGCCTTTATGCTGCTGGCATTAAATACCATCAACAGCCCCAGGCAAAGCATTGAGGCGATCACTGTCAGCAACACTATTTCATTACGCTTCATACTGCCAGACATCCCTCACTGTTTGGATTCTGAACCAATTGCCGGAACCTGTCTCCGCGTTCTTCGTAATTTGCAAACTCATCAAAACTGGCACAACCGGGAGCCAGAAGCACAATATCTCCGGAGCGGGAGAGAGCTTCAGCCTGTTTCAAGGCCGCCTCAAGATTAACCGCCCGGTAACCCTGATCATAATCCAGAAGTTGCGATGCCACCGTCGCCGCTGCCCGACCGAAAGGAATCAAGGCATGCAATTTATTCTGTAGAGGTTCACGCAGTAGGGTAAAATCGGCACCCTTATCATAACCACCGAGCAACAAAATTATCGGTCGTTTGAAACTGCTAACTGCTTTAATAACAGCATCGATATTGGTAGCCTTGGAGTCGTTATAGTAGTCCACTCCAGCCCGGCTTCCGACATGTTCGAGACGGTGCGGAATCCCGCTGAAAGATTTCATCGCTGTGAAGGCTACAGCTTCATCCAGACCAAAAATCAGGGCTACCAGTAACGCCGCCAGATAATTCGAACGATTGTGAGCTCCGGGCAGTTTTATTAACGGCGCCATAAATTTTCGCTGCAACGAATCTCCGGTCAAAGTTCTGGCCCGGATTACTATTTCATCACCGAGCCAGCTTGCACTATTTTCCCCGGGATCTTCACTGACACTGAAAAAAATTACCTGCGGCTGATTTTCACCTGCTTGCCGCCGAGACCTCAACTTTTGGCCAAAATCTTCAAGCTGTACATCGTCACGGTTAAGGAGGAGAAAATCATTACGCCCCTGACCCGAACAGATCCGAACTTTGGCAGCAAGATAGGCAGCGCTGTCAACGTAACGATCCTGGTGATCGGGAGTCAGATTCAGAATAATCGCTATCCGGGGATGAAAATCAATCACCCCTTCGAGTTGAAAACTACTGAGCTCCAAAATGGCGGCATCAAAGCTTGATTCCGCCATTTCCACCGCCGGCCGACCCAGATTACCACCGACAAAAGTATTGACTACGGCTGCCTTAAATATCTCTCCGAGAAGGGTTACGGTTGTCGTCTTCCCATTTGTACCGGTCAGCGCGATCAGGGTTGAGTTACTGAGACGAACCGCCAGTTCAACCTCACCGATAATTTCACACCCGGCGGCGCGGGCCCGACTTAAAACAGGTAGAGAGAGCGGTACTCCGGGACTGACAACAATCAAATCTCGTTTTTCAAAGAACTTATCATTGTGACTTGAGGTCTCAATTTCTACGACCCCAAGTTTAACTATTTCAACAAGAACCTCTTGCAACTCCGCCTCTGAACGCCGGTCACTGACCGCTACCTGATAGCCCCGGGCTCGAAGAGTTCGGACGGCAGCAATCCCACTGATTCCGAGACCAACTACCAGAGCTCTCTTTTCAGGATGCGCGACCTGCATATGCCTTACCTCAATTTGAGCGTACTTAATGCAAAGAGTGCCAGAATCAGGGCAATAATCCAGAACCTTACAATCACTTTAGGCTCTGCCCAACCCTTCAACTCGAAATGATGATGGATCGGAGCCATCCGAAAAACCCGTTTCCCGGTCAACTTGAATGAAGCCACCTGAATTATAACCGAGAGGGTCTCTAAAACAAAGATACCACCTACCAGAAAAAGTAAAAGCTCCTGTTTAGTAACGGCCGCAACCGCTCCGAGTCCGGCGCCTAAGGCCAGAGAACCGACATCGCCCATAAAGATCGCGGCCGGATAAGTATTAAACCAGAGAAAACCTAAAGCTGCTCCGATCATTGCACCGCAGAAGATTGCAACCTCACCGACCCCGACAATATGTTGAACCTGAAGATAATCTGCGAGAATACGGTGACCGGCAATATAGGTGAAAATCATATAGACCGCAAAAGCAACCAGTGAAGGACCGGTAGCCAGACCATCCAGGCCATCCGTCAGATTAACCGCATTCGAGGTACCTACCACCACCAGAACCATGAAAGGAATATAGAAAATTCCGAAATCGGGGAGCATATGTTTGAAAAAAGGTATCGTCAAAATGGTTGAATAACCCGGCAGCATATAAACCATCAGACTGAAAACAGTTGCCACCCCGATTTGCCCTATCAGTTTCTGCCGGGCTGACAAACCGGTCGAATTGCCCTGCACCAGTTTTCGGTAGTCGTCAACGAAACCGATCATTCCAAAACCAATGACGACTACCAGTACCAACCAGATATATATTTCAGTAAGATCGGCCCAGAGCAGAGTTGCAACCACAACCGAGAAAATTATCAGAACCCCGCCCATAGTCGGAGTTCCGGTCTTCACCTGATGACTCTGAGGGCCGTCTTCACGCACCACCTGACCGATCTGCAGTGCCTTGAGCCAGGCAATAACCTTGGGCCCGAGATAGAAAGCCAGAAAAAGAGCCGTCAGAGCGGCATAAATTGCGCGAAAGGAGATATAACGGAAGACGTTAAAACCGGACCATAAATTATGTAAAGGATAAAGGATATGATAAAGCATCTATTTCTGTGCCTCACAGTAAGCAACTAACGGGATCACAATTTTCTCCAGAGCCAGACTCCGGGAACCTTTAACCAGAATCAACGCATTTCCAGTAAGACGGGTTTTGAGAAAATTTACAGCCGCCTCATAAGCGGCATCGGGAAATTGCGCTACCCGTTCACCGGGCAAGCCGCAGGCGCGGGCAGAATCGGCAATTGCACCTGCCAGACTACCCAACAGAACCAGAAGATCCGGCCTGATTTCAGCAACCTTTTCTCCGACCTGACGATGCAGAGTTTCACTCGCATCCCCGAGTTCATTCATGTCACCTAAAACCAGGGCCAAAAACCTTTTACCACGGCGCTCGGCAACGGCTGTCAACGCGGCCGCCATTGAATCGGGATTTGCATTGTAGGCATCATGCAGAAGCACTCCGCCATTGCCAAGTTCATACCTCTCCAGCCGCCCGGCCGGCATTTTAAAATTAGTTAAGGAGTTGGCTGCAGGAACCGGGAACACCCCGGCCAAACAAGTTCCTGCAGCCAACGCCAGCACCGCATTCATCACATTATGCCGACCCCAACAGGGTAATTTCACAGTTGCCTTTGCAAGCCCTTTCGTAAAAACAAAACTTATTCCCTCTGGTGTCAACCAGATTTCTGAAGCTTTAACATCAACTGCTGCGGCGCCGTGCCAGGAGACCGGTAACAGCTTAAGTCTTGACTCAGCCGGACAACTCGCAACAATCTCCGGTACCAACCGGGCAAGATAGGAATCATCACTATTATAGATTACAGTAGCATTCTCTTTGAGCCCGCCTATTACTTCACATTTGGCCCGGCCTATCGCCTCCAGCGAACCTAAACCCTGCAGATGAGCCTGCCCGACATTGGTTATAACCGCATAATCGGGCCGGGCAATGGCGCTCAGAGCCGCAATTTCGCCCGGTTCATTCATACCCATCTCTAAAACTGCAACCTGGCAATCATCCGCCATGGCAAAGATTGTCAACGGCAAACCGATGCGATTATTGAAATTACCGGCGGTTTTATTAACTCTGTAGAGAGGTTCCAGGATCTGGGCCAGCATCTCCTTGGTCGTAGTTTTACCATTTGATCCGGTCACGGCAATGACTACCGGATTAATCTTCAAAAGTCGTGCCCGGGCGAGGTCGGCCAGGGCTTTAAGCGTGTCGGTCACCGCCAGGAAAAGGGTCTTAGGATAACGCTGAACCAGACCGGCAAGATCAGCTTCAGCCCTGTTCACCACCACCGCGGTAGCCCCTTGGCTAATTGCTGATGCAATAAAATCATGCCCGTCAAAAGTATCGCCTGACAGTGCGACAAAAAGTTCACCCGGATTAAGTTTTCGGGTATCGGTCGTAATTCCGGTAATCTCCTGCGCAAAATCAACTTCATGGCAAACCGGCAGCGGCTGAACTTTCAGGATGTCAGCCAACTCTCCAATTTTCCAGAAATGATTTTGCTGATGCTTCATTTCAAATTTCACCGCTCAACCTAAAAATAAACTCAACCCCCGGTTCCAGCCGACTTCCGGGAGCCGGTTCCTGGGAAATAATGCGTCCGTGACCTGATATCTTGACTCGATTATGGTAACTGCCAATCCGGGTTAAAGCTTCGCGGATCGTCTGACCGGTAAAGTCAGGAACCACCAGAGCAAGTTGATTAGACCCGGTTTCCGCTTCCGAACAACACTTGTTTGCCGGACTTTCTCCTACATTCTTTACAGCAGTATCACAGGAACAATTCTTTTCCGGCACTGACACGCTTAATCCAGCCAGTTCAGAATTGGGGACATAGTTCAAATAACTGATCAAACGTTGGTTAATCTTACGAAAGGCCGGGGCCGCGACCATCCCGCCGTAGATCGATTTCTTCGGTTCATCAACCATGACATAAACCACTTTACGCGACTGGCCGGCGGGCGGATCAACATAACCGACAAAGGAAGCCCAGTATTTACTGTGGGAATAGCTCTTTTTCTTGAAATCAAATTTCTGTGAGGTACCGGTTTTACCGGCAACCCTGAAACCGGGAATCTGGGCTCTCGGTGCGGTGCCGTCATCCTCAACCACCATTCCCAAAGCCGCATCCACCTGCCGGGTGATCTCGGCGCTGCAAGCCCGAATCGGCAAGCCCTCACGGCGATATTCATAAACCGTCCATCCGGCTCCATTCACTATTTTAGAAACCAGATGCGGAGTTACCCGATAACCGCCGTTGGCCAGAGCCGCATAGGCGGCCGTAAGCTGCACCGAGGTCATCGAAACCCCCTGACCGAAGGCCACATTGCAGAGATCGACCGGACGCCACTTGCGCCAGGAACGCATCCGGCCGGAAGGCTCATTCGGATAATCAATTCCGCTGCGCGTGCCAAAACCGAATTTCTTCAAGGTTGCATAAAAACGCTCTGCTCCCAACCTTTCAACAATCTTCGAGCAGCCGATATTACTGGAATACTTGATGATTTCATCAAGACGCAAAAGCCCGTATTCGTGCGTATCATGAATCGTCCGGCGGCCGACTCTGTATTTGCCCTCTTCACAATCTATCTGATCATCAATCTTGAAAAGGCCCGACTCTAAAGCTGCCACCAGCGTAAAAATCTTAAAGGTTGAGCCCGGTTCCATGAGATCAACCGCTGATCGGTTACGCCACAGAGCGGGATTATTTTTCCGTTTACTGTTAGGATTAAAACGTGGATACTGTGCCATCGCCAGAAGGGCACCGTCGTTGGCATTCATCACCAGAGCCACACCGCTGCGGCCGCGACTGTCGATAACCGCATCAGCCAGAGCCGCCTCGGCCCAAGCCTGCATATGTCGGTCTATCGTTAAATAAACAGTTTTACCTTTGTAATAATCAAGCTCCGGATATTCTGAATTATCCACCACCTGACGCTTGGCATCGTACTCACGTTCAAGATATACCTGACGCCCTTCAAGATACTTATCGTAATATCGTTCAAGCCCTTCCTGACCCCGGCAGTCGATATTGGTGAAACCCAGAATCTGACCGGCCAGTTCACGATTGGGATAGACTCGGTGATTCTCCTCGGAAAACGCCAGTCCAACCTCTTTTTGACATAAGGGCTTTAAGGTTTTAATCTGCTCCTGAGTCAATGACCTCTTAACCCAGACAAAACCACGCTCGCCACTCAGGCGCTTTTCCAGAGCCTTAACCTTCTGCCCGAGAATCGGAGCCAGAACTTTGGCCAGACGTTTGCTGTCATCAATTTTTCGGGGCTCGGCAAAAAGTGATCTCCCTTTAACGGTTATTGCCAGTTGTCCCCCGTCAGCCGCTAGGATCTCTCCTCGTTCACAAGTCAGCAGAACATTTGCACTGCGTTGTTTCTGCTGGCGGGCCAGGTAGTAGTCGTGGCCGACAACCTGGACAAACCAGGCTCTAACAACTACCGCCAGCAAACAAAAAACGACGAGGCCTGCCACCAACCTGATTCGGTTTTGCAAGCTGCGCCGTTCTTTTTTTGACTCGCGTTTTGTGCGTTTCATGGTATCACTATTTTATACCCCGGTCGAGGTTCTTTAAGTCCCAACTGCCGCGCCAGATAAGCCAGATTCTGCGGTCGCTTCAGCGTTGCCAGTTCGGCTTCAAGTTTACCCTGCTCCTCTATAAGATGTTTTTCCGCTTTGCGTAAGTCATTCAATCGATAACCCCGGGTGACAATTTTATTGTTAACCCAGGAACAGTAGAAGATCATAAGAACCAGTCCCAGCAACAAGCAGCTGTTCAGAAAACCCCACTGCGATGACGACTGTTTTTCTTTCCGCTTAACCCCAGAAAACACCTACAGCCTCTCAATCGCTCGTAAACAGGCACTGCGACTGCGGGGATTACGCTCAATTTCAACTCTCTGCGGCCGCAAACCGGAACGGTTTATTATTTTCACCCGGCTTATCCGACCGCAACCGCAAACCGGAATTCCGGGCGGGCAGATACACCCTTTTGCCGACTCACGAAAAAAACGCTTCACCAACCGGTCTTCGAGGGAATGATACGAAATAACTACCATCCGTCCCCCTTGACTGAGTCGCTCAAGACCTGCCTTAAGAACTTTTTCCAAGGCCCCAAGCTCATCGTTAACTACGATCCTCAAAGCCTGAAAAACCTTGGTAGCTGGATGGCGTCGGGAACGCTTGTAATCGGGCACCATATCAGCGATTAACTGAGCTAAAGAATGGGTTGTCAAGAATGGTTTTTGAACTCGGGCCGCGACAATCTTGCGGGCAATTGCTCCGGCATAAGGTTCTTCGCCGAAGTCACGGAATATTCGGATCAGGGTGTCACAGTCCGCCTCCCGGATTATTGCGGCCGCCGGTTCGCCTGCATCAGGATCCATGCGCATATCCAAAGGCCCGTCAGATTGAAAGCTGAATCCGCGGGCACCCTCTTCAAGTTGAAAACTGGAAAGCCCGATATCCAGCAGCAACCCATCAATCTTGCCAATCCCCGCTTGATCTAAAAGCTGTTCAAGGTCTGAAAAATTACCCGGCAGAAGTTTGAAACGCTCGCCAAAATCCTGCTGCAATGAATCACTTCTGGCGATTGCGGCCGGATCGCGATCAATTGCGACAACTGCTACCTTGTCATGACCGCACTCCAGTAGCCGGCGTGTATGACCACCGCCACCAAATGTGGCATCGACAATCACCGCCGCACCCGCCACCACGCGGCTACCGCCTAGCAGGATTTCTACACTCTCTTGTAAAAGAACCGGAACATGCTCCATCTTACGCATCAGCTCCATACTCTTTTGTTTATACCATCACCCCGAGCTCGCCGAGTACAGCACTGATATCAGCAGAAGATTTGATAGTTTCGCTCTCCTCAATCTGCCAGCGATCCTGACTCCAGAATTCCATCTTGTCCATATTGCCGACGATTACGACGTTGTTGCACTCCTGATCGAGACCGGCCCAGTTACGTAATGTCGGCGGCAGAAGAACCCGCCCCTGCTTATCCAGAGAGCATTCCACGGCCCCGGAAAGATAGAAACGCTTAAACCGTTTTACCTCAATCCGGCTTGAGGGCAGGGCTTTAAGTTCATTCTCGAGTTGCGTCCATCTCAACCGGGGAAAACAGTCAAGGTAGCCATCCAGAGCAGTCGTTACAACCAGGTTATAATCGTAGTCACGCAGCAGAACTTCCCGGAATTTTGCCGGGATATTAAGCCTTCCCTTGGTATCAAGAGAGTATTCGTAACGACTGATAAATGACATTTTCGCCTACACCAACTACCCACAATAAGGATATTCTAACCCACAATCTACCACTATTACCCACACTGATACCCGCACTTGTCATCTTTGTCAAGTATAAAT
>JAOZQE010000105.1 GCA_029932385.1 bacterium
ATTGGTTGATAAAGAGAAAGTTCTTGAAAAAATAGATAAGAAATAGTAGGGCACCTGGGCTATGCAATTGCATAGCCCCTTTTTAATAGTTTATTCAACAGTTTACGTTAACTGATGGCACTGAATTTGTGAGCCGATGAGCAATGATTCTCATGCGTATGACCTTCTGAAAGGCCTTAAGGTTTTAGACCTAACCCGTCTTTTACCGGGGCCTTTTTGCAGTATGGTCTTGGCTGACTATGGTGCGGATGTGTTGAAAATCGAGGCCCCGGGAGAGGGTGATTATCTGCGCGGCTGGGAGCCTTTAGTTGGTGGTGTCAGTGCTTTTTTTCTCGCGGTTAACCGCAATAAACGTTCTTTAACCCTGAACCTGAAGCCGAGTGCGGGTCAAGAGTTATTTAAAAAACTTCTGCTTGAGTATGACGTTGTACTCGAAAGCTTTCGCCCCGGAGTCATGGAGCGTTTAGGCTGTGGCTATCAGGAACTTCTCTCACTCAAGCCCAATCTTATCTATTGTTCAATCAGTGGCTATGGTCAGCAGGGGCCTCAGGCTCTAAAAGCGGGTCATGATCTCAACTATATGGCTGAGACCGGGGTTCTGAACACGACTGCAAGTCGTGAAATCCCGGCTCTCTCCGGGATTCAGGTAGCCGATGTTGCCGGCGGCGCTCTCTATGCGGTGAGCGCGATTTTGGCTGCTTATATAAAAGTTTTAAAAGGCGGCAAAGGCAGTTTTCTCGATATTTCGATGACCGATGGTCTGGTCAGTATGCTGCCCTTGCTTTCGGCTTACCATTATACATCAGGTTTGGATCCCAAACCTGATACGACAATCTTCAACGGTCAACTGGCCTGTTATAATATCTATCGCAGTCAAGATAACCGGGAGATTGCCTTGGGAGCTCTGGAGAAGAAATTCTGGGATAACTTTTGTCAGGTTATCGGCCGGAATGATCTGGCTCAGGGTAACCATCAGGCGATTGAACGTCAGGATCTGCTGAAAAGTGAACTGACGCTAATCTTTGCGGCTCATACTGCGTCAGCATGGGAAGATATGCTTCGGGGTCGCGATACCTGCTGTGAAGTTATAAAAACCATGAGCGAAGTTCAAGCCGCACCCCATTTTCAAGAACGAAAAATGTTTTATGATATGAAACTTGCTAATGGTACGAGCCTGTTGCAAACCAATACTGCAATTATGATTGATATGGAAAAACCTGTCAATCACAAACCCGCTCCTGATCTCGGGCAGCATACGGATGAAGTTTTGCTGGGTCTGGGTTTGAGCGCTGCTGAGATTGAGAGTTTGCGTCAATCTGATATTGTGTGAAAATTTGAGGTTAATAGATATTATGAGTAAAGACGTAGTTATTGTAAGTGCGCTGCGGACCGCAATCGGAAATTTTCAGGGAGGCCTCTCATCTTTTACTGCGACCGAATTAGGGGGCCTGGCGATTGCCGGGGCGGTGGATAAGATCGGCCTGGATAAGGAACTGGTTGATGAAGTTATTATGGGCAATGTCGTACCCATTGGCCTGGGTCAGAATCCCGGTCGCCAGGCAATGATTAAAGCGGGTTTGCCGATGGCAAGCGGAGCGATCACGATTAATAAGGTCTGCGGCTCCGGCCTCAAAGCGGTAATGCTGGCCGAGCAGGCAATTAAAGCCGGCGATGCCGAAATTATCGCTGCCGGTGGCATGGAGAACATGTCTAATATTCCGTATTATGTGCCCGCCGCCCGTTCTGGTATGCGGATGGGCAATGCTCCTGTGGTTGACGGTATGGTTCATGATGGCCTCTGGGATGTTGTTAATGATTATCATATGGGGTATACGGCGGAACTGGTCAGTAAAAAGTTTTCCATAAGTCGCGAAGAGATGGATTCTTTCTCGGTTGCATCGAATGATAAGGCTCTTAAAGCGATTGAAAATAACTCGTTTGCTGATGAGATTTTACCGGTTACGATTACACCGCGGCGGGGTGATCCCTATGAATTTAAAGTTGATGAAGGGCCGCGTAAAGCCTCAATGGAGGCCTTGGCCAGATTGCGTCCGGCTTTTGATAAAAACGGCATTGTTACCGCCGGTAATGCTTCAAAAATCAGCGACGGCGCCTGTTGTCTGCTGGTGATGAGTGCTGACCGTGCGGCAGAGTTAAAGCTTAAGCCGTTAGCACGAATCATGGCTCAGGGATCTGCCGGAGTGCCGTTGGAAGATGTTCTCGTAGCCCCGATCAATTCAATTCCCAAGGTTTTGAAAAAAGCCGGGCTCAAAATTGCAGACATCGACCTGCACGAGATTAATGAAGCCTTTGCCACTTCAAGTGTGGCAATTATCAAAGAGCTGGATATTGATCCCGAACGGGTTAATGTCAACGGCGGCGCGGTAGCCTTAGGCCATCCAATTGGCTGTTCCGGTGCCCGGGTCTTAACGACATTGATCTATTCACTTAAAAATCGCCGGAAACGGTATGGCATGGCCTCTCTTTGTCTGGGTGGCGGTGAAGCGGTTTCAATGATTATTGAAAATTTGAGTTAAATTTTTACATAGAAAAGAATATTTCAACCAGAATTTCTTGTTAATATGAGGAGAAAAAAATGCGTGAAGTAGCAATTGTCAGTGCGACCCGAACTGCAATCGGGAACTATGGTGGCAGTTTGAAGGGAATCCCGGTAGTTGATCTCGGGGCGACGGTTATTCGTAATGTCCTTGAAAGAGTAAAATGCCGGCCGGTGATGGGGGCAGAGGTTGTTGCTGCCGGTGCCGCCGCCCTTGCCGGTAAAGAGTGCCAGATTGAGGCAAAATATAATTCCTGGGACAGCTCCTTTGCTGAGTTGCAGGTTGATGAAGTGATTATGGGTAATGTTGTCGGTGCGGCTCAGGGTCAGAACGTCACCCGTCAGGCGATGATTCGCGCTGGTCTGCCGCGTGAAGCGGGTGGTTATACTATCAATAAAGTATGCGCTTCCGGTCTGAAAGCCGTTGCCCTGGCAGCTCAGTCGATTGCTTCGGGTGAAAATGATGTTATGATCGCCGGGGGTATGGAAAATATGAGCCAGATACCTTACGCGATGCCGGCCGCCCGCTGGGGCGCCCGTATGGGTAATACTGAGATGGTTGATCTGCTCGTCAATGACGGTCTTTGGGAGATCTTTTACGGTTATCATATGGGGCTGACGGCGGAGAATATCGCCGAGCTCTATGGTATCTCACGTCTGGAGCAGGATGAACTTGGGGCATTAAGCCACCAGCGGGCCTGTAAGGCGATTGCCGATGGAACTTTTGTCGATGAAATCGTTCCGGTTATGATTCCGCAGCGGAAAAAAGACCCGATTGCTTTCGCGATTGACGAACGGCCGATGGAAACTTCGGTTGAAAAAATGGGCAAATTGCGTCCGGCCTTTAAGAAAGATGGTACGGTCACGGCCGGTAATGCTTCCGGAATCAATGATGCGGCAGCTGCCTTTTTGCTGATGACACCGGAGAAGGCCAAGGAGTTAGGTCTGGAAGTGAAAGCGGTTATTAAAGGTTTTCAGTCCGGCGGTCTTGACCCTGCCTATATGGGTTTAGGCCCGGTTCCGGCGATCAACCGTCTGCTTTCCCGGCTAGATTTAGGCTTGGATTCAATCGATTATTTTGAATTGAATGAAGCCTTCGCCTCACAGGCAATTGGTTGTGTGCGGGAATTGAAAATTGATATGGATCGGACCAATATCTATGGCAGCGGGATATCGCTCGGACATCCGATCGGTGCATCCGGGGCCCGGGTTCTGGTTACCCTTTTGACCGCCCTTGAGAGAAATGACGCTGAGCGCGGTATCGCTTCTCTCTGTATTGGTGGTGGTCAGGGCGCGGCTATGGTAGTTGAACGACGTTAAACAGACTTGGATTTTATTTACTTTTATTTGTTAAAGTATAAGGAGATGGCGTATGGAGATTAAAAGATTTGGTGTAGTTGGTGCCGGTCAGATGGGTAACGGTATCGCTCAGGTTGCGGCCCAGGCAGGTCTGGATGTTATTATGCATGATATTGCCGATAAATTTGTTGCAAACGGCATGGCGGTAATTAAAAAGAATCTTCAGCGTTCGGTTGACAAAGGCCGGATGGAACAGGCCGAGATGGATGCGGTTCTGGGGCGGATTTCTACCACAACTGAGCTTAAGGCAATGAAAGATGTTGATATTGTGGTTGAAGCCGCGACCGAAAACGAAAAAATCAAACTTGATATTTTTGCCCAGCTTGATGAGATTTGCCCTGAAGGTGCGATTCTTGCTTCCAACACCTCGTCAATTTCGATCACTAAAATTGCTGCAGCGACTAAACGCCCCGGCAAGATGATCGGCATGCACTTTATGAATCCGGTTCCGGTAATGAAACTGGTCGAGGTGATTAAGGGCCTGGCAACTACCGAAGAAACCTATGAGACCGTTGTTAAGCTGGCGGAAAAACTTGGCAAGATCCCTTGTGAAGCAAATGATTTCCCCGGCTTTATCGCCAATCGGATTCTTCTGCCGATGATTAACGAAGCGGTCTACTGCCTCTTTGAAGGGGTCGGAAAACCGGAAGATATTGATAATGTCATGAAACTCGGTATGAACCACCCGATGGGCCCTCTGGCTTTAGCCGATTTGATTGGACTTGATACCTGTTTGGCGATCATGAATGTTCTGCATGAAGGTCTGGGTGATAGCAAGTATCGTCCTTGTCCGTTATTGAAAAAATATGTTGATGCCGGATTCTATGGCCGCAAGAGCGGCCGCGGGTTCTACGATTATAGCTGATAGTCTGACCGAGGACATGAAGAATGGAATTTGTTTATTCTGACGAAGAGAAAATGATGTTGCAGATGGCGCGCAGTTTTGCCGAAAAAGAGGTGAAACCGATTGCCAAAGAGGTTGATAAGGAACATAAGTATCCGGCCGCCAACGTCAAAAAAATGGGTGAACTCGGGTTGATGGGGGTTAGCGTCCCGGTTGATTACGAAGGCTCCGGCATGAGCAATATCTGCTATGCTATCGCAATTGAAGAGATTTCCCGTCACTGTGCCTCAACCGGGGTTATTATGTCGGTTAATAACTCTCTGGCCTGTGATCCGGTTAAGATTTTCGGAACCGAAGCCCAGAAACAGAAATATCTTGCGGATATGGCCAGCGGTCGGAAACTCGGCTGTCTCGGGTTGACCGAACCTAATGCCGGCTCTGATGCGGCTAATCTTGACACTACCGCAGTTCTGGATGGTGATGAGTGGGTTATTAATGGCCGTAAGATCTTTATTACCAACGGTAATGAGGCCGATTATTGTGTTCTAATTGCGGCCACCGATAAATCTCAGGGGCATCGCGGTTTAAGCGCTTTTATCGTAGATCTCGATAATCCCGGATTCAGTGTCGGGACTTTGGAAGATAAGCTTGGTATTCGTGGAAGTTCAACCGCCGAATTGGTGTTTGAAGATTGCCGGATTCCGAAAGACAATCTTTTAGGTGAAGTCGGTAAGGGTTTCAAGATTGCTCTGACTACTCTTGACGGTGGTCGTATTGGTATCGCCTCTCAGGCATTGGGTATTGCCCGGGCATCAATCGAAGATGCAGCGGCATATGCTAAAGAGCGGGTTCAGTTCGGTAAGCCGATTGCAAAGTTGCAGGCAATTCAGTGGATGCTGGCCGATTTGTCGACTCACTATGAAGCAGCCCGGCTGCTTACGCATCGGGCGGCTTACCTGAAAGATCTTGGCCAGCCTTTCGGTAAAGAGGCGGCAATGGCAAAACTGATGGCGGCTGAAACGGCAATGAAAGCCGCGACTCAGGGAATTCAGATTCTCGGTGGTTACGGTTATACCACCGACTATCCGCTTGAGCGTTATTTCCGGGATGCCAAAATTACTGAAATCTACGAAGGAACCAGCGAGGTAATGCGTCTGGTTATTGCGACAAATATTTTGAAGTAGGTAGCGTTGTTCAGTTAACTTTTAAATGGAGGTAAGTGTTGTGAAAATTGTAGCTTGTATTAAACAGACTTTTGACACCGAAGCCAAGATTGTCATCGGTGGTGATGGTCAGATCTCGGGTGAAGGGGTCAATATGATCCTCAACCCTTATGATGAGTATGCGGTTGAAGAAGCGATCAGGACGAAAGAGAAAGATGGTGGTGAAGTTGTCATTATCACTGTTGGCGGCGATCAGGCTCAGGAAGCCTTGCGTTACTCTCTGGCGATGGGTGCCGACCGGGCGGTTCTGATTAATGATCCGGCTCTGGAAAATGCTGACAGTCATGCTGTTTCAGTCGCTTTGGCTAAATTGCTGAGTGACAAAGAAGCCGGTTTTGACGTTATCTTTGCCGGTAAAGAAGCGGTTGATGATGGTGCGGCCCAGGTTCCTTCACGGCTGGCTGCCAAACTTGACATTGCTCTGGCAAATGTCGCTACCGGTATCGAATTGGCTGATGGTAAAGTTTCAGTTACCCGTGAGATTGACGGCGGCACCGAAGATCTGGAAATGGCTCTGCCGGCCCTGATCAGTGCTCAGAAAGGTCTTAATGAAGTGCGTTATCCTTCATTGCCGGGAATTATGAAAGC
>JAOZQE010000106.1 GCA_029932385.1 bacterium
AATCTGTCATGATCGAATTCATGACGCTGCCCGTAAGATACCAACAGTGCTAATACACCGAAGGTTCCCCCTGTTGCTGTTTTTTCGGCGGGGCTATCAGTCAGGGGAATTACTGAAATATGCCATAATCGACTAAACACTTCACTATATTTCTACTATCAACCTCAACTGGCTCTAATTCAACTGCGGGTAATATGAAAAAGTTTCTAACAACTGTGAAAAAATTACCGGTAGTTAAAGAGGTTGGTGATATCGGGCAGGTATCTTTTGTTCCCAGTCACCGCGCCCGGAGAATTAATCTTACGGTTAAGGTCACGGGTGAAGTGCGGGTGGCGGTGCCGAAACGGGCATCGTTTAAAGATGCCGAGCGTTTTGTGTTAAGTAAGCGGGAGTGGATCAAGCGCCAGTTCAACCGACTGGAAGGTTCACAATCGGTGGTGGATGAGTATGCCGGAAGGATAGAAAATCTGGATATTGATAAAGCTGCCGCCGGGATTGCAGAACGGTTGCGGGAGATCGCCGCAGAGTTTGGTTTCAGTTACAACCGCCTGACGATCCGTAACCAGAAAACCCGCTGGGGCAGTTGTTCGATGAAAAATAATCTCAGTCTCAATATTAAACTGGCACTTTTACCGGGTGAACTTAGGGATTTTATTCTGGTGCATGAGCTGGCTCATACCGAAATTAAAAATCACGGCCCGGCCTTCTGGCAGAAGCTGGAGAATATATACCCCAATGCCCGGGAGCTTGATAAGCAGATCAACCGCCTGGGTGCGCTGCTGCGGATTCCACTTAGTTAGTAAATCCAGTTTTTTCAGCCCTGCAGCAGGATGCGGGCTTCGCCTTTTCTGGCAGTAACTTTACGCTGGTCGAGATATTCAAAGAGAGGAATGATATATTTGCGGCTCAGGCCGATTTTAGCTTTGAATTCCTGGGTCGTCATGGTCTCGTTCTGTTTGAGAAAATCGACAACCAGGGTTCGCATCTTTTCATAATGTCCCGGGGTCAAAAAGATGCCGTCACGAACCTTTAACAGGGTCCCCTCTTTCACCAGAATCGTCATAATCTGTTTAATATCATCGGTTTCAGCCTGAAGTTTTTCGGGAAGTGAGCCGTAGTCGGGGAAATTGAGCCCGGCCTGTTGATAGAGGTTGAGCAGATCAGCTTTCAGTTTATCGGCATCAACCGCCAGGTGAACCCGGTGTTCCGGGTCACGAACCAGATCCTGATCGACAACCAGCTTGGAGGTCTTTATCAAACGCTGTAAAAGAGCATTGAAAAGCGAGGCCGAAAGCGATGAACGAGATTTTATCTCCTCTTTGACCATGCCTTCACGCATCGGTTCACGCTGGTGATAATCTAAGACCATCGTCACGATCTTTTCAGCGAGTACGTCAAAAAGTTCACCCGCTATCAAAAAATGACGTTCATTATCGAAACGAACGATTGCCCGGCAGGCCAGAAGTTCATCGATAACCTTGCCCAGAGCTTTTGCCGAGAAGTTGAGAAAAGCCCGCAACTCATCCAGACGCAGGCCTGAAATGCCGGCCTGTTTGACCAGAATGGCAACCACGTCGGTCGGTTTTCCGGCTCGCAACAGCTTGAAATCCGGGAGCAGAGCTGCATACTCTTTAAGTCTATGCTTGGCCGGGCAGGGATTAAGAACCACTCCCCCGCCAACGGTCTCGCGCCGGGCGAAACTGCGCATAACGATGCGGTCATTGAAAACAATTACCGAAGGTTTCTCCAGACGCACCTGAACATAGGCCTGGTCGCCGGGCATAAGTTCCTGACCGTTCAAAACAACTACGGTTCCCATCAGGGCGGCACTGCCGCTGTGAATCAGCATTTTGCTTCGGGGCGGCAGGGGTGAACTGGCTGAACTCAAGTGTGTATAAAAGATATCGATCATTGAAGTGGGAATAACACTTTCCGGTCGGGCCAGAACTTCGCCCCGTTCTATCTCAGATTTTTCGAGACCGTGCAGGTTAACGGCGGTTCGCTCGCCGGCGAAAACCTGTTCCCGTTCCTCACCGTAGGCCTGAAGTGAACGGACGCGGCTTTTCAGGCCGGAGGGTGCCAGAACAACCAGGTCACCCAGGCTTAAAGAACCGGAGAGTGCGGTTCCGGTGACCACGGTGCCGAATCCTTTGATGACAAAAGCCCGATCAACCGGTAGCCGAAAGGCGCCGCTGTCAGGTTTTTCGACAACGGTTTCAGCGATCTTATCTAATGTTTCAAGCAGGTTTTCGATTCCGGCTCCGGTAGTGGCTGAGACCGGAATTACCGGGGCCTCTTCAAGAAAGCTCCCGGCCACAAGTTCACCGATTTCTTCCATTACCAACTCCAGCAGGTCTTCATCGACCATATCGCTTTTGCTGATGACCACAAGACCGCGTTCGACCCCTAAAAGCCGGCAGACATCAAAATGTTCCCGGGTCTGGGGCATAACCCCTTCATCAGCCGCGACCAGCAGCATAACCACATCAATGCCACCGACTCCGGCGACCATGTTTTTAATAAAGCGTTCATGGCCGGGAACATCAATTACTCCAAGCATCTGCCCGCCGGGCAGAGTCAGGTGAGCGAAACCCAGTTCAATCGTAATGCCGCGTTTTTTCTCTTCCGCGAGGCGGTCTGTATCGGTTCCGGTCAGAGCTTTGACGAGAGTGGTTTTACCGTGATCAACGTGACCAGCAGTACCGAGAATTATATGTTTTTCTGCCATGTTAGAAGTTCCACTTTATTATCAGCAGGAGTAAGTTATGGTTAAATCACTGAGGCCGGGAGATTGAATACGAGATCAGCCGGCAACAGTCAAATGAATCAAATATTCGATATTACCTTTCTGGCCGGAGATCGGTGAGGTTATGGTGTTATGATGGATAAAACCGTTGTTCTCAGCAAATTCACAGACCTTTTTCAAACAGGCCGCACGTTTTTCGTCATCGCGGACAATCCCGCCTTTGCCAACCTCCCCTCTTCCTACCTCAAACTGCGGTTTCACTAAGGCAATTACCGGGGCCAGCGGTTCCAGCAGGTCAGCTGTGACCGGCAAAATTTTGGTTAATGAAATAAACGAAAGATCGACAACCGCAAGTTCCAGAGGATCGGCAAAATCGCTGCTGACTGAATTGCGGATATTAGTACGTTCCATTACTACGACCCGATCATCACAACGCAGTGACCAGGCGAGTTGGCCGTAGCCGACATCAAGGGCGTAAACGCGGCGAGCTCCATGTTGCAGCAGACAGTCGCTGAAACCCCCGGTTGAAGCCCCGATATCGATTGCGACCCGGCCTTCAACTTCGACTGCAAAACTATTAAGGGCCGCCTCAAGTTTCAGGCCGCCCCGACCGACAAAGGGAATATCTTCCCCCTTTAAACGAATTTCAGCATCACAATCTATCCGGGTGCCGGCTTTGTCTATAAGGCGGTCATCACAGACGACCTTGCCGGCCAGAATTAAAGCCCGGGCCCGGTCGCGACTGACTGCCAGCCCCCGTTGGACGAGAAGCAGATCGATTCTCTCACGGCTCATGATAGAGCCGTTTTTTTATGTTAGTAAAAATCATATTTTAGCAATGATTTCATATTCTTCCCACTGAAAGTGGTCAATCTTCTTTAAGGTTATTTTCTTCCGCATAGCATACTCAAGATTATCCAGAGAGAGACTTTCATTGTCGTAAATATAATCGATAAGTTCAGGGTTGATCATGACAACAAGCTCTTTAACATTGGAGTCGTAACCAAAACTTTTCAACTCCCGGATAATTTCGAAAGTAACCGTCGCTTTCGATTTAACGAAACCGCTGCCTTCACAATGTGGACATGGGTCACACAACATTCTGGCAATGCTGTTACGTACCCGCTCCCGGGTCATCTCAACCAGTCCCAATTCTGATATTTTCAGGACATTTGATTTGGCCTTATCGCGTTTCAAGGCTTCCTCTAAGGCGACATTGACCCGTTCACGGTGATTTTTCTTCTCCATGTCAATAAAATCGATAATGATAATGCCGCCGATATTACGAAGCCGAAGCTGGAATGCGATCTCTTTCGCTGCTTCAAGATTGGTTTTAAGAATTGTATCCTCAAGATTTTTCTTGCCGACAAAACGGCCGGTGTTGACATCGATTGCGGTCAGGGCTTCGGTTGATTCAATGACAATATAACCGCCCGATTTAAGCCAGACCTTCTGCTCCAGAGCTTTGTTAACCTCGATTTCAATGTCGTAGGCCTGGAAAATCGGCTGAATGCCAGTGTAGCGATCGATATCACAGTCCAGTCCGGGGAAGTAGTTGGTGATGAAATCCCGAAGTTCATGGTAGCACTCATCCGAGTCGATGACCACCCGGTCGATTTCATCAGAATAAAGATCCCGGATAATGCGCTGCACCAGTCTTAAATCCTGATAAACCAGATTAAGGGATTTGGTTGTTTCCTTCTTTTGATTTATATTCTCCCAGAGTTTAACCAGGAATTCAAGATCGTGCAGGAGATCGACCTTCCCCTTACCTTCACTGACCGTGCGAACGATCAGGCCCATGCCTTCAGGCTTTATCTCGGCAACCAGCTCCTTCAACCGCAGGCGTTCATCTTCATCTTCAATTTTACGGGAGATGCCGATATGTTCAACCGTCGGCAGCAGGACCAGATAACGACCCGGCAGGGAGTTGTAAGTGGTTATCCGGGCGCCTTTAGTGCCGATCGGTTCGCGGGAGACCTGCACCAAAATATCCTGCCCCTCTTTAAGCAGGTCATCAATCTGCGGGGCCGGCAGAGCTTCATCAAGCTCATCTTTGCTGATAACAAACTCCTCATCGACCACCGGAGTTTCATCTGCCGGCAAAAAGACCTCTTGATCATCTTCATTGCGAACATCGGCAACATAGAGAAACGCCGCCTTATCGAGGCCTATATCAACAAATGCGGCATCCATGCCCGGCAAAACTTTAACCACCCGGCCGTTGTAGATATTACCGACAATCCCGAGACCGTGATCGCGTTCATAGAAAATTTCGGCCAGAGTACCATTCTCAAGCAGGGCTACCCGCACCTCGCCTTCGGTCACATTAATAATCAGTTCAGCTGCCATAAAAACAGAAATTCCTTATCTATATAGTTTAAGAGAAGGTCACAATTTAATCCACGTCGCCGGAACCTTGCGGCGATTCATCCGAACCTTTCAATACAGAAAGAAGTTTGCCTTCTTTCCGTAATGGAAATCAGGTTACAGATCTATCAGACTCTCGACCTTGGTTATCACAATTCCACCCTCCGGCCTCTGTTTAAGACCGGCAAGGGCGGCAATTATATCAAAAATGTTGGGGTTACGTCCATCTAAAATACTGATTTCAAGCAGAAGTCCGCCGTTTTCACCATTTTCCACTCTTTTAATATGGGGTGCCAAATCGATCTCACGGAGCTTGCCTTTTTTCATCCGGGTCAGAATTAAAGGCTTTTTTCCGGCAATTACAAGTTCGGCAAAGGCTTCAACATCAGGGATAATATTTTCCGATCCGGAATGATTTTCCGCTGTCGTCTCAATCCGGTAACGGCAGCCTTTAAGCCGCCGGTCGATGGCGGCGGCCCGGTCGCCAAGCTTTATCATGTCCTTGAATTTTAGTTCGACAGGCATCACCTGAGACCAGCCCTGGGCCAGAGTTTCAGCTGCAACCGGGGCCAGAGTACGAAATTCCATCACCTCATCTTCACTGGCCAGACCCACCGGTAGGGCGTGCGAAAAAGAGATTTTAGGATGGGGATGAAAACCTTGCGAAAAAGCCAGGGGAATTTGCAGCCGTCTTAAACCCCGGATAATCACGGCAACATTTTCGAGATGCGAAAGATAAGCGAGCCGTCGTCCTCTCGCAAAGGAGACCTGATAACGCCATTGCCGGGCCTGGTCACTGTCTATAACCGACTTCTTTACTGATTCCGGCTGCTGCGGCACAACTGAAACCGGCAGTTTTTTAATGGAACTTGAGTTCTTATCCGACACCTGCCCGGCATTAAGATTCTGAATATTTTTCTTGGATTCACAGACACCGCAACCATGACATTCGGTAAACCGGCAGTCACCGGTGGTTGCCGCCTGCCGGGCTTTATCCCGTTCCCGGCGGAGGAATTTATCGCTGATCCGGCAGTCTATATGGCTCCATGGCAGTGAATCTGCACTCGAAAAATCGCGGCTGACCAGAGTTTCCAGGTCCATGCCCGCTTCCGTAAACGCCTGCTGCCAGAGTTGATAATTAAAACGGTCGCTCCAGGCATCGAAAGAGCAGCCTAAGCCTCGGGCTTTCAGTAAAACCGGCCAGAGATTTCGGCCGCCGCGACTGAACACTCCTTCAAGCTGGCTGACCCGACCGTCGTGCCACTTAAAATTAAGCCGTCTCGGTGAAGCAATTTTCCGCAAGCCCTGGCGGATAAGTTCCTGCCGCCGCAGGGTTTCATCAAGATCGATCTGCACCTCCCACTGAAACGGGGTGTGCGGTTTCGGAACAAA
>JAOZQE010000034.1 GCA_029932385.1 bacterium
GCCGCCTCAACCCCGACCAGCTGCAGATCGTCCTCTAAAAAGGGATGAAAGATACCGATTGCATTACTGCCGCCGCCGACACAGGCAAAGATCACATCCGGCAAGACTTTACGAATTACAAGAATCTGCTGCCGGGTTTCGACCCCGATAATCCGCTGAAAATCACGTACCATCGCCGGATAGGGGTGCGGCCCGACAACCGAACCGATAATATAGTGAGTATCGACGACGTTGGTAACCCAGTCGCGAATGGCCTCATTCGTTGCATCTTTCAATGTCCGGCTCCCGGATGAGACCGGAATTACCTTAGCCCCTAAAAGCTCCATACGATAAACATTCATTGCCTGGCGCACGATATCTTTTTCGCCCATATAGACTTCACAGTCAAGCCCGAACAGGGCCGCTGCCGTCGCCGTCGCCACTCCGTGCTGACCGGCACCGGTTTCAGCTATCAGGCGTTTCTTTCCCATCCGGCAGGCAAGCAAGGCCTGACCAATGGTATTATTTATCTTATGCGCCCCGGTGTGGGCCAGATCCTCACGCTTAAGATATATCTCCTTAATATTTAACTTAGCCGCCAGTTTACGGGCACAGTAGAGCGGTGTCGGCCGGCCGCAATAATCTTTTAACCAGCCCTCAAGCTCCGCCTGGAAATCGGCATCATGCCGAAACCGGCACCAGGCATCGTTTAATTCATTAAGTGCCGCAATCAGGGTTTCCGGCACAAACCGGCCCCCGAAATCGCCAAAATAACCCCGTTCATCGGGAACTGCAAATCTCTCATCAACCATCACTTCACCTGTTCTGTGATACTTATATTAAGCTTATCAGCCTCTTTAACCGCGTTAATAAATCTTGCTATTTTTTCTCTATCCTTGATCCCCGGAGCCGCTTCGACTCCGGAACTGACATCGACTCCGAAGGGTCGGATCTGCGTGATTGCAGTTTTAACATTATCTGGAGTCAAACCACCGGCAAGAAGAAACCGGGATCCGGCAAAAGGCTCTGCCAGCTGCCAGTCGAAAACCCGGCCGCCGCCGCCGGCTTGATCCGGCAACCAGGTATCGAGCAGAGTTGCCCATAAATTTTCGTTTGCCGGTTTTACCACAAATTGCAATTTGCCGCCCAGACGTAAGACCCTGATCAAAGAAAATTCACTTAACGCCCGGCAATAAACATCATCTTCGGAGCCGTGTAGCTGCAAAAGATCGAGATGGCAAAAAGCGGCGATCTCTTTAATCTCGGCAAGCGGGGCATCAACAAAAACCCCGACCTTCAAAACCTGCTCCGGCAGATCCTGACAAATCTGTACAACTTTTTCCGGCGTAACCCGACGCGGGCTTCGGGCAAAGACAAAACCTAGAAGATCCGCCCCTGATCCGGCCGCAAGTTGCACATCCTCGGATCGGGTCAGGCCGCAGATTTTGATTTTCGTACTCATGACATAAGCTCTTTGAGTAATTTTTGCCGGTCGGCCCCGGCTTTAACAAGACTGGTACCGATCAAAAATGCGTTGATCCCGGCAGCTTGCAACTTCTTGATATCAGCAGTTTTTTCGATCCCGCTTTCGCTGACGACCAGAGAGGCTTCCGGCAGATATTTAAGCAGATTAATACTGGTATTTAAATCGATACTGAAATCCCCAAGATCCCGGTTATTAATACCCACCAATGGGGCCCCGACCGTACGAACTTTTTCCGCATCCTGAATATCGCGTACCTCAACCAGGCATTCAAGATCAAGTTCTGCCGCCTGTGCTTGAAACTTTTCAAGCTCGGATTCACTTAAAACTGAGGCAATCAGTAAAATTGCGTCAGCTCCGGCAATCCGGCTCTCTTCAATCTGGATCGAATCAACGATAAATTCTTTCCGTAAGATCGGCATATCAACCAGCGGCCGCACCTCAGCCAGCCAGGTAAGAGAACCTTTAAAAAAAGGCTTGTCAGTGACCACGGAAAGGGCGGCGACCCCGCCCTGCTGGTAGGCTTTAGCCAACTCAAGATGATCAAAATCATCCCGTAAAAGCCCGGCCGAAGGTGAAGCCTTTTTGATCTCGGCGATAATATTAGGTCTAGATGAATGCGGAGAAAATTTCGCCAGAGCCTTTTTAAGCGAGCGCCTCTCACCGCGCTCTATCCCGACAAATTTAGACCTTACAGCGTCCAGACCGACTTTTTTAAGTTCAGCCACTTCCTCTCTTTTAACGGCTATGATCTTTTCCAGTACCGTCACCAGAAATCTCCCTTATAATTTGCGATTACTGAATTCAATAAGTTCTGTAAGTTTTTGCCGGGCGCGGCCTTCGTCAATGGTGGTCGCCGCAAGATCAACTCCCTGGCGAAAATCATCCACCTGACCGGCACAGACAAACAAGGCAGCACTGTTCAAAAGAACAACATCACGCTGCGGCCCGGCGGCACCACGCAAAACTTTTTGCACAAGCTCCGCATTAAACTGCGGATCACCACCGATAAGAGCTGACAGCGGAACTTCCGTTAGCCCCGCATCACCCGGGGTCAAATTTAACTCTTTAATCTCATCATCTTTAATCCAGGCAATCCGGTTGCCACCGGCAAGACTTAATTCATCCAAGCCCCCGGCCCCATGAACCACCATTGCCCGCCGGCTACCGAGATCTCTTAAAACTTCAGCCAAAGTTAAAACCAGCTCACCATCATAGACTCCGAGCAGCTGCACATTGGCTCCGGCAGGATTTGTCAAAGGCCCTAAAAGATTAAAAATGGTACGTACCCCAATCTCCCGCCGGGGGCCGATCGCATATTTCATCGCCCCGTGCAGAAGCGGCGCAAAGAGAAAACCGATACCGATCTCTTTGATTGATTCAGCCACCTGCTCCGGCGACAATTCCAGAATAACTCCCAGAGCATTCAAAACATCAGCGCTGCCGCAGCTGCTTGAGACCGAACGATTACCATGTTTGGCAACTTTAAGTCCAGCCCCGGCAACGACCAGAGCGGTTACGGTTGAGATATTAAACGTATGGCTGCCGTCACCGCCGGTACCGCAGGTATCGACTAAAATCGTAGTCTCATCATCCAGATCGAGACCGGTCTCAATCCGGGTTGCCTGCTGCCGCATTACCCGGGCGGCACCGGTAATCTCGGCCACCGTTTCCCCTTTCATCCGTAAACCGGTAATCAGGGCAGCGACCTGAGCCGGGGTCGCGCCCCCGGTCATAATCTGAGTCATCACCGATTCCATTTCCGGAGCCGTCAATGAATTCCGCTCAACGACTTTCGCAATTGCTTCTTTTATATCCATTGCTAATCTCCTACCAGCCCTGGGCCGCAAGTTCCAGCGCCCGGCGCATGGCCGAGGCTTTATTTATAGTCTCCTGATATTCCATTTCCGGTTTAGAATCGGCAACAATTCCGGCACCGGCCTGAAAATAACTGATTCCGTCCTTTACGGTTACCGTGCGAATTGTAATCGCAAAATCCATATCTCCGGAGAAGCCGAAATAGCCGACCGCCCCGGCATAAGGCCCGCGCCGGGTTGGCTCCAGTTCATCAATAATCTCCAACGCCCGCACTTTAGGCGCCCCGCTCACTGTCCCGGCCGGATAACAGGCCCGGAAAGTATCAAACATATCAAGATCGGCCCGCAGCTCCCCTTCAACATGGGAAACGATATGCATCACATGCGAATAGCGCTCAACCTTCATCAACTCCTCAACCTGAACCCTGCCGTATTGCGCCACTCGGCCAATATCATTGCGGCCTAAATCAACCAGCATGACATGTTCGGCAACCTCTTTCGGATCAGCCAGAAGCTCCTCTTCAAGCTCCTGATCGGCTGCGGCATCGGCTCCACGCGGCCGAGTACCGGCAATCGGCCTAACCGCTACGCGGCGACCATCTTTACGCACTAAAAGTTCAGGCGATGAACCGATCAGACGTTCACCGTTGAAATTAAAATGAAACATATACGGTGACGGATTAATCAGGCGCAAAGCCCGATAGATTGCAGTCGGATCAAGCGGCTGCAGACACTTGAAACGCTGGGCCAGAACCACCTGGATCAGATCGCCGGCCTCGACATAATCGACCGCTTTAGAGACCATGGCCTTATATTCAGCCTGGCTCATATTAGAAACAAACGTGAGTGGTTCTTCTATTTTTGGCGGTACAACCCAGTTTAAGGGCTGACGAATACGCTTGACAACTTCATCAAGTTCAGCCAAAGTATCATCGTAAATCGAGGCCAATTTTTCCACATCAGGACGTGATTTCCCAACCTCGACCAGACAGAGAAGTGACAAACTGTGGCGCAGATTGTCATGCACCAGCAGAATCCCGGGAATCATAAACCAGGCATCAGCACCATCGACATCACAAGCAACGGTATGCGGAATATTCTCAAAAGCCTTAACCGTCTCGAACGAGAAAAAACCGACTGCCCCGCCGTAGAAATCGGGCAATCCGGCAACCCGGGCAGGTCGCATCTTTTCAATAACTTTAGCCAGTTCCGGCAGCGGATCACGGGTTTTGATCGTCTCCGACTCCTCCCCGCATTTTATTACTACCTCGTTATGGCGCTGGCAGAAAGTCAGAGCCGGGCGATAACCGATAAAACTGTAACGTCCCCAGCGTTCGCCGCCCTCAAGGCTCTCCAGCAAAAAAGAGAACTCCTCTTCCGCGGCAAGTTTATGATAGAGCGTTAACGGCGTATCTAGATCGGCAACAATCTCACGGCAGACGGAGATGTAATCGTGACCTGCCGCAAGCTCAATAAAATTTTCCAAACATGGATAAATTTTCTCTTCCATAAAAATTCCCCAATTTAAAATAAAAAAGGGTCGCGGCTAAGTGCCTAAGCACTTCCACAACCCTTTTTAAGGTTCCAACGGTCAGTATTAACTTTACACTGCTTTAACCAAGCCGCTGCGGAGGTCGCCTAGACATATAGGATCTATCCGGCCACCACCAGCCCCTAAAAATATTATTAAAGTTCATATTCATGATTAAACCCAACTAACCTATCTTAAGCTTTGTTGTCAAGTAATTTTCAACAGACATCTGGAGCAAGTTCATTTAAGAGCTTTAAGAGCAACTCTTAAAGAAATTGTCGAACTCAATCAGCAGTCAAAAGAGAGATAACTTTCTCGCCTACCAGCTTAAAACGCCAGCCCTGCAATAACCGGGCATTTTCTATGGTTGTTTGATCTGTTTTTGTGAGAACTTTTTCAATATCTTTGCGGGTGGCGATCAGAGCAGAATCAAGATTATGAGTTTCACCGATATCTGCAATAAGCTCCATAAGTTTACGGCTGCTATCTGCAATTTTGGGGTTACGTGATCGTTTAATTAATTCTGGAAAGTCAGCCTCAGGCATTTGCAGCCCTTCTTTAACCGTACGCAACAGCTGTTCGCCATAACGTTGACTGGCCCGGAGTGAGAGAGCGCAATTTTGTTTCAAATTTTCACGGTCCTGCGGCATGATCTGAGATATTTTCAGCAAAGATTCATCGGAAATAATATGACGCCGCGGACGATTACGCAAACAAGCTGTCTGTTCCCGCCAGGCCGCGAGTTTAAGTAATACTGCCAGCTCTTTACGATTCAGACGACTGGCACCTTTAACTTTAATATATACCTGGTCTGCATCCGGGTCGTTGTAGAGAGAAGGATTGTCATAAAGTTTCATCTCTTCCACTATCCATTCATCACGACCCAGTTTTTCCGCCTGGCTCATGATTTCATCCCGGATCAGAGGCAGGAACAGAACATCGTCCAGAGCATACTGAAACTGCTTTACCGTCAACGGTCGCTGAAGCCAGTTGCTTCGGGTTTCACCTTTATTTAAAACCTGGTTGGCAAAAATTGCACAGGTATCAAGAAGCGACAAGGTTGCTGAAGACCCGATAAATCCGGCCGCCAGACGGGTATCGAAAATATTTTCTGGATAGAATCCGGTCGCCTGCCGTAAAATAGTGAGATCCTGTTTCGCATCATGAATGATTTTTTCGATCTCCGGATTGGCCAGAACCCGTCCCAGAGGATCCAGTTTACCCTGTAAGGCCGGCATATCCAGCAACCAGGCCTCTTTTTCATCAAGAGCCAGCTGGACAATACCGAGATTGGGATAATAAGTTCTCTCCCAGACAAATTCTGTATCAACCGCAACCCGGCCGTTGGCTTCAATTTTTGTACATATATTTTCGAGTTCTGCCGAGGTATTTATAAGTTGTCCTGCAGGGTGGCAACTTTCAATTTCAATTGGTTTCATTGCTTGACTTTTCCCAGTATCTAAGATTATGTGTGTTCTTTTACCGGGTTGCTTTATAGGGATTTTTTTACAAAATTTCCACTTGTTTCTAAGATAAACTGTAATTACCCGATATAAATATTTTTCAACTTCTAAACTTGAACTTCAACAAGGTGATTTTTTGTCGGCCAGGATTACAAAAACAGAAGAAAAGTTAAGCTTTCTACCGACAACCGCGGCCGAGTGTCAGGCTTTAGGCTGGGATACGGTTGATGTGGTTCTGGTGAGTGGTGACGCTTATGTTGACCACCCATCATTTGGAATTGCATTGATCGGGCGCTGGCTTGAGAAAAACGGTTTTCGCGTGGCAATTCTGGCGCAGCCACACTACCAGAACGGCTGTGATGAATTCAAACGCTTCGGCCGGCCCCGGCTTTTCTTCGGTATCAGTGCCGGCAACCTTGACTCAATTGTTGCCAACTACACCGGCAACGGCAAAATTCGTGACAAAGATCCTTTTTCACCGGATGGCAGCCCCTATTTCCCAGGGGAAAAGCAAAAAAATAACCGCCGTCGCCCGGATCGTGCCACTCTGATTTATGCTAATCGCGCCCAGGCCGCATGGCCCGGGGTTCCGGTTGTTTTAGGTGGAATCGAAGCCTCTTTACGGCGTTTTATTCATTACGATTACCGGCAGGAGAAGCTCCGCAACTCAATTCTGGCCGACAGCAAGGCAGATCTTCTGGTTTACGGCATGGGCGAACGGGCAATTCTGGAAGCCGCACAGCGTTTAGATCAAGGCGAGAATCTCGGCGGGATTCCGGGAACCTGTGAGTTTCTGACTCCGGCTGCCGGAAGTTCTTTAGCAAATTCAGAGAGCTCGACCCTGCTGCCCGGTTGGCATGACATTGAACAAGATAAGAAAAATTTTATCCGGGCGGAGTTAGAGATTGACCAGAGAGCGCGACAAGGCCAGACGAGTAACCGGATTCTATTACAGAAGCAGAAAAGTGGCTGGGTTAAAGAGAATCCTCCGGCCGATCCTTTAGCCCAGAGTGAACTTGATCGAATTTACGAACTTCCATTTCTCCGCCGGCCTGGCCGGCAAGATATCAATATCCCCGCATTTACAATGATTCGTGATTCTGTCACTATTGTCCGCGGCTGCAGCGGCAACTGCTCTTTCTGTGCCCTGACCCGACATCAGGGAGCTCAGGTTGTCAGCCGCACACAAAAATCAATTGTTCGAGAGGCTGAAATTGTTACTCGACAGACCGGCTTCAAAGGCACCATCAGCGATTTGGGCGGGCCTACCGCCAATCTTTACGCTACCAGCTGTAAAAAGAGCCGCACCTGTCAACGAAAAGATTGTCTCTACCCGACAATCTGCAATCATCTGCAAATCGATGAAAACTCATTCGTAAGGCTGTTAAATGCGGTTGCAGAACTTGATGGGGTAAAAAAGGTATTGATCTCTTCGGGCTTAAGATTAGCGTTGCTGCGCCGTACGCCTAAACTTCTCGCGTGCATCATCAAACACCATCTGCCCGGAGTTATGAAGATCGCCCCGGAACACAGTGTGCCGGAAATTCTGCGGCTTATGCATAAAAATGATGCCCTCGAACTTGATGATTTTTTAAAGGAAGCCCGCAAGCTCGCACTTAAAGCTAAAGTAAAGCTTGATTTCACGCCATACCTGATCTCTTCGCATCCCGGTTGCGGGGTCACAGAGATGCGAAATCTGGCCCAAAGCATTAAACGAAATTCCTTAAAGGCACGGCAATATCAGGATTTCACGCCCACCCCGGGCACTCTTTCAACCGCAATGTATGTAAGTGGTTTAGACCGTGATACGCTGCAACCGATCCGAGTCGCCAAAGGTGTAAGTGAGCGCCTGCGCCAACGCCAGGAGTTGGAGAAGGTCAGCGGCCGCCACAATCCAAACGATAAAAGTATTCCGCAAAAAATGAAGAAAGGTTGTTCAAACGGTAAGCGGCAAACAAAAAAGGGGCAAAAAGCCGGCCGGTAGATACAAATGACATGGACTGCACCTGAATTTTAGTGTTCAAGTCAATCAAGCTCTGAGGAATTTACTTTTCGGTAAAATGATTGTCACTTTAGAACCGACATTAACCTCACTTTCAAGGGTAATAGAACCATTATGCCGCTCAATAATTTTCTGACAGATTGCCAGACCTAGACCATTACCGTTTTCCCGGGTTGTAAAAAAAGGTTTAAAAACACTTTTTTGGACATCATCATCAATACCGGAGCCATTATCCTGTAAAGATATGTAGACTTCCCGAAGATTCCTTTCCACCCGCCAAACTAGCTCTCCGTAAAGACCGCCACATGCAGCCACAGCATTTGCCATAAGATTCACCAGCACTTGACCAATAAGTTCAGGATCAATCAATGCTCTTATCTCAGAACTACCCTCAACTCTGATAGTTATATCCTGCAAATCAATCTGTCGACTATAAACCGATATTATCTCATTTATCAAATTAACAATCGAAACTAAACTCGGCTCCGGCTGCCAATCTTTGGCATACTCAAGCATCTGACAGACAGTCTCTTCTATACAACCTGTCAAACGACTGATTTCCAGGAGGGTCTCATATTCCGGTCGTTCTACCGAGCTCATATCTGTTAAAACCTGCACCGCACCACTTATTCCAGCTAAAGGGTTACGGATTTCATGAGCAATTGAAGCCCCCATCTCACCGATGGAAGCCAGATGCTTAGTCCGCATCAGTTTTTCGTGAATCTCTTTCAAACCCGAAACATCCCTGACGATACAAATAAACAGATCCGCACCTTCAACTTCAACGCGACCGATTTTGCAGTGGAGTAAAATATGAGATCCGTCTCGACGTACACCCGAGACCTCAACGCCGAAACTGAATACCGAGCTTTCAGGATCTTTGCGAAACTTTATTATCTCCTCATGCAGAAGGGTTTGCCGTTGCGGTTCTGAGAGTATCAAGATACTCTTACCCGGCAGATAATTCACTTCATAACCAAACATCTCGACGGCTGCCTGATTTACCGTTTTAATGATCCCGGCAGCATCGATTGTCAGGATTCCATCGGGAGCGGCATTAAGAACAGCACTCAAACGTGCCTCACTATCCCGCAGATCGACTTCCGCAGACTCCCTTTTTCGGGAATCGTCATGCAGTCGCTGCACCATCTGATTAAACTCCCGCTGCAAACTACGAATTTCATCACTCTCAGGATGAACATCGATCTTTCTAATATCCTCGCTCGCGCCGATATCGGCAATCAGTTTAACAAAGCATGCCAAAGGACGGCTAATAGAACGATGCAACAGGTAACTGATCAGAAGACCAACGACAATTGCAGCCAATAAAGAGCACAACATTCCAACCATAATGCCGTTACGACTTCTCTTATAGATTGTTCGCCACGATTTGGTTCTGAGCAGTAAAACCGGTCGTGAATAGATATCATTCAATACAGTATAGCCAAATATCCAATCTTGATTTCGAACAAAAAAAGTGGGTGTTTCGGCTTTCAGCTGATCTTTGGCATAACAGTCTACCGGCAATAATGTTTCATCATTTATTGACCATATTTCCAGACCCAGCTGGGTTCTCTCTCTCATCAACTCTATACATCTGTCGCAGACCAAACGACCCATGATCAGAGTACCGCGGATACCGCCAGAGCCGGAAGATGGAACTACAGGTCGTGACGCAAGCATCAGCACCCCGGCTGAAGTCTGCAAATATCCCTTAACAATACTGTCATTTTGGGAATGTTGTAAAAGAGGATGACCTGCTGGCCATTTTTGTCCGGGAAATTCCGTGATCGAAATAAATTCTCCCAATTCATCACTGTAACAACTGCCCCATACTACCTGCCCGGCCTTGTCAATGAAAAACAGCAGAGCCAGATGGTTATGAAGAAAGGTGTTTTCAAGAAGATTGGAGTTAATAAACACTTCATTACGATCCTCGATAAAATGACAACTATCATCCCATTCGGCCCAGTCATAACAGAGTAAACTCAGATGTTCAAGATCCCGATCAATTGCTAAAGCAGCCCTTTTGAGACCCTTTTTGCCCTCATCCATCTCCAGGTCTTCCAAAGAACCTAAGACGTAAAAATAATCCACCAACAGGTTAAAACTCAGAAACAGAGATATAACCACAAAAACAATCAAAACAATCTTTTTCCTAACAGTCATGCAAAGCACCTGCCTTATCAATAAATTTAAGTGGATTATTCAGCAATGATATACCGGCAGTGTTAACTTAAAAATTGTACCCTCAACCGGGCTGCTGGTAACTGTAATTGCACCTTCATGCTGTTCCATAATTCTATGGGCAGTCGCCAGGCCGAGACCAATCCCTTTATATTTAGTCGTAAAAAAAGGATTGAAAATTGAGTCCAGAAAAGGTTTTTCAATACCTTTACCATTATCTATGATTTCAATTTCAACAACTCCGTAAGCTCTGGGATCACCTTTCTCAACTTCCGGATTAATGTTATCGTGAACTACAACTGTAATTGCCAGAATACGTTTCCGATCAACAACAGCCAGAGCTTCACAAGCATTCGTAACGATATTAAGCAATACCTGCTGCAGAAGCTGCCGGTCACCCTTGACCAGAGGATCTGAACTACCATAGTCAAACTTTAATTCAATGGTTTCTTCGCACAAATAACGATCTACCAGGATAAGGGTCGCATCAATAAGACCACGAATATTTAAAGGCACCATTTCGGCGGAACCAGGTTTTGCGAAATGAACTAACCCATTCAAAATAGAATCTATTTTTTCTACCTGAAAGAGAATCTCCGGCATCATCAGAGTATCAGAAGTATCATCATAAAATTGCAGATTCTGCAGGACACCGGCGATGCAAGCTAAAGGGTTTTTAATCTCATGCGCCAACCCCGAAGCCAATTCACCCAGAGAAGCAAAGCGATCCATACGCGCTAATGCCTTCTCCATTTTTCTTTTTTGCGTGACATCACGGAAGGTACAGGTCATTCCACATACCGAACTGTCAGGAGCCTTAATAACCGAGAAACAAGCCTCGACCGGAAATAAATTCCCGGCTTTAGTGATAAAATGAAACTCACCCATCTCACCTGTTTTAGGATCAACACAAATACCACCTTCTTTGAGAATCCTTAAAACAGTCTCCTCTTTAGACTGAATCAACTGGTGTAATTTCAGACCACGCAACTCATCCGGAGAATAACCCAGCAACCTCTCAACGGTAAGGTTAAAATGAATAATTTGCAGTGTATTATCAGTAGTCAGGAGACCGTTACGAAAAGTCCTGATAACACTGACAAAATAATCTTTCTCCTGCCGCAGGCTTTCCACCTCTCGCTTTAACTTATCAAGCTGATTTTTGGTTACAACCTGAGTATCCAATCCCCCATTCTGACTTTCCAGTCCCGGGGCTTCATCAAGCTTACTTTTCATAGCACCCCCTAACAAAAAAATTTCTCAAACAGATATTCCAATCAAAAACACTCGGTCAGCCATCACATCCCTTCGATAATTTTAAGATTAACAACCCTCACTCCGGTGGGTATGGTTAGGCAATGATCATACCATAAGCAGCCTAATCACTTAAACCTGGTGTCACATCAACTATGCACTGACTTATCTTGTCTGCCATTTTTCGTGCCAAACGAGTCATATAACGCTTGTCAGGGGTATATGCCCCTGAGACCAGTGTCATTTCAAACGTTTCAGAGCCTAATGTGTTTAACCAGCGACTCATAAAATAGATTAATACACCCAAACAGCTAACCATAAAACAGCTTCAACAGCATCTTAGGAAAGGAGCTTTCACAGGAAATGGTATCGTTGTATGATTATTGCTAGACTAGACAAGAATACCCTGAAAAACAATTGCCACAGAATTTTTACAGAGGATTAATATGAACACGGAAAGGATTTTGATAGTCGACGATGAACGCCTGATTCGTTGGTCTCTCTCTCACCCTCTGATCAAAAGAGGCTATATTGTCGAAACTGCCAAATCAGGGGCTGAAGCTCAAGAAAAAATATCTTCATTTAACCCGCAAATGATCCTCCTTGACATTCGCCTCCCTGACATAAATGGACTGGAATTGCTGAAGCGTTTTAAAAGAGAAGATAAAAACCTCATTGTTATCATGATTACTGCTTACGCCGATGTCAACTCAACTATTGAAGCTTTCAAATTCGGAGCTGACGATTATGTCGGTAAGCCATTCAACATTGAAGCTGTGACACAGGTTATCGAACAGACATTCGCAAAAAAGAAGCTCAAAGATAAAACTGATGAGTGCAGTCATTCCATAGACCAACAAATTGATGAGGATCGATTAATTGGTAACAGTCCAGAAATGATTGATGTCTTCAAGATTATAAAACGATGCGCTGAAACTAACGACAAAACAGTTTTAATTCTGGGAGAGAGTGGTACCGGTAAGGAACTGGCGGCAAAAGCTGTTCACCTTTACAGCCAACGTTCAGAAATGCCATTTTTCGAAATTAACTGCGCTGCAATTCCTGATCACCTTCTCGAGAATGAGCTGTTCGGTCATGAAAAAGGAGCATATACAGATGCCGGAAAACGCCAAAAAGGAATTTTTGAACTGGCTGATGGCGGCACCGTATTTCTCGATGAGATAGGAGATATGCCATTCCCGATGCAGGGCAAAATCTTAAAAGCCATCGAGAACAAACGCTACCGCCGTCTCGGAGGCTATCAGGACATTGATATCAACGTAAGAATCATTGCCGCTACTAATCGGGACCTTAAAGATATGGTGAATAAAGGCGAATTCAGGATCGACCTCTATTACCGCCTCAATGTTATGACCATAAACATTCCACCTCTAAGGGAGCGCAAAGCCGACATTACTCATCTGGCCAGATATTTTTTCGACCTTTCCAACAAAGAATACAACCGTAACATGGAGGATATCAGTACAACTGCGCTCGACCTTATGCTCGCATATAGCTGGCCCGGAAATGTTCGGGAACTACGCAATTCGATTGAAAGAGCAGTTATACTTGAAGACGGACAGACCTTGACCTCAAGAAATCTAAATCTTTCAAGCAATCCGGGAACAGTCTCCCGGCAGCCAGAATCCGCCACAAACCTAAACAATCTCCTCCATGACAACGATAACTCCCGGGAAAACCACCCCGTCAACTATGACAAATTACAGATAAACCTGCCACACAGTGGTATCGCATTTGAGGAAATCGAGAAAAACATCATCTTACAATCACTCGAGAAACATGCTGACAATCAGACCAAGGCAGCTCGCTTTCTGCACCTCAGCCGCGATACTTTACGATACCGGATGAAGAAATTTGGCCTTATTTAAGATGTTACATCAACAAAGAGAGCAGATCCATTAAAAATTGAGCGATTTGGTTGTATGCCTATTTTTCAGGGCATATCTAACAGCAACTGAGACATATCACTCAACCTCAGAGCCTGAATAAAGCATCAGTAAAAAAACAATAAATCTAATGTTTTCAATTGTTTAACAGAAAAAATAAATAATTTTTCTACTTGGTATTTTTTTTGCGTTTACCATTGTTCAGAATTAGCACCATTACGTCCAGACATGAACACAATCAGACAGTTTGTTTAATGGATAATTATGAAAGGGGTCTTAACAATGAAAACAATCGAAAATGTCAAGTCGATGAAGAAAGTCCTGGTGAATGAATTAATGCAATTACCTCAGGTCAATGCTTTCGGCGACAAAAACGAATGGGAGCGATTGCGCTTACAAAGCTGGATTATCGATCTTACCTACATTGAAAAGTTCGGCTTGACCTGCGACAATGACAGTGAGGTAAGTTTCTGGTTTAACGATGAGTGCTGGACCCCTCTCTGCGACTACGAAGAATCTTTTAAGGATTTTGAGGAACACGAACAAATCCTGCGCTATGCCTACTGGCTCAACATGTAAACAAGTTACGCATTAAGCCGGCTGTTACTTGAGGACTATCCACCACCTCATTGCGCCATATCCCCCAACAACCGCTTTCGGCGACCACTAACTGACGTTCTTAATCCCCATTACAACTGGCTTTCTGCCCAATCACGAAACGGTACAATCATTGCTGTATACTAACGCGGGAAGACCCACAAGAAAATAACCTGCAAGGCAATAATTCTAAACTCGTCAGTCCGCATAAAAGACAATCATTACGAACAGCAGTTGCCAGCGCTAACGATCGGGGAGAGATTTCATGAAAGGGTTAATTAGGAAATGGCAAAAACCGCTTATTATCTGTCTGCTTACCGTCTTTTGCGGGTGTGTCTCAGCACAGGAGACCCAGCAACAAGTCAAACATCAGGACTTGAAACAAAAAACAGTCGTAACTGAAGAAAGCGATCCCTATGCACAAAAGATTGAGCCCTTAACGACTCGTCAGTGCGGACAATGCCATTTTTCTGTCTTCGAAAAGATCAGAGACAACGGTGGCAGACATAAAATTCACTGCCAAGAGTGTCATACAACATTCCACTCGTTCCGACCCGGCATGACTTGGTCAGACGTTGTTCCCCGTTGCACAACCTGCCATGATGAAGCGCATGGCCCCGCCTTTCCGGATTGTTTAAGTTGCCATACCGATCCCCATGCCCCAATCAACAGTTTAACCAACCTTGATGTTCTCGCAAAAAGCTGCAAAACATGCCACAACAGACAAGGGAAAGAAGTAACCCAATACAAGAGTGCACATAGCGAAGTTGCCTGCAATGAATGTCACCATGATCGACATGGGTACCGGCCAGACTGCACGGAATGTCATTCTGAACCGCATACAGGCTTTGTCAACAACGCTGGCTGTATGGGTTGTCATCCGGCTCACTCACCTCGTGAGATCAATTACCCCGCCACGACTGAAAACCAAGTATGTTCAGAATGCCATGCAGGAGTAAACCAGGCTTTTATAAAAAGCAGCAAAAAACACGCTTCTTTTAAGTGTGTATTCTGCCACTCGGATCGGCACGGTTTCATCCCCGATTGCAGTAAATGCCACGGCGAACCTCACTCTAAAAAGATGATGACCCGTTTCAAAAATAATTGTACATCATGCCATGGCGACCCGCACTCTTTAACCCTTGAGTAACAACCATCCACTCTCTCACCCCGGTGCAGATCTTGCCGGTCAGCGCCGGGGAAGTAAAAACCGACAGAACTTAACCAACCTTCTGAGAAACCGGCAAAACTATAGTAAAAGTACTGCCGACGCCAACCTCGCTGGCAACCTGAATTTTTCCGGAGTGCTTAAGAATGATATTGTAACTGATTGATAAACCCAGACCTGTACCTTCTCCAGCTTTTCGGGTCGTAAAGAAAGGGTCAAAGATTTTGTCACAGATATTTTTTTCTATGCCGACTCCCGTATCTATAAACTCAATTGAAACTGTCTCTTCCACTACTGAGTGATTAGTTACAATTGTCAGTTCACCACCACCATCATTCATTGCTTTACGGGCATTAATCAGCAGATTGATAAAAACCTGCCGCAGCTCGTTAGGATCACTCTCTACCAAAGGCAGCTTCTCCATAAAATGCTGTTCTAGACGAATACCACCCTTTCTCAGATTGGTTTTTGTAAAAGAGAGAATTTCCTCAAGGATTTCATTAATATTGGTCGGGACGAACTCTTTATCCGACACCCGGGAAAATGTCAGAAGGTTACCTATAATTGATTTGCAGCGTTTAATCTCGCGTTCAACATAAACCAGATTATTCTGAAAATCTTTACGTTCTTTCTCACTGAGCTCACCCAAACTACGTGATTTAACGGTATCTGAAAAAACCTGTATAAAAGCATATATCCCCGCCAGAGGATTACTCAACTCATGGGCGATACCGGAGGCAAACTCACCCACGGTCGCCAGCTTTGTCGACTGAATCAATTGCGCCTGAGTCTCGACCAGTTGGGCACCACGCTCGGCAACCCGGGCTTCCAGAGTCTGATTCAAATTCTCTATCGATTCACGGGATTTTTTCAGGTCACTAACCATTTTATTGAAAGACTCGCTTAATTCACCGACCTCATCCCGAGTTTTCACTTGAATATACTGGTCAAGATCTCCCTCTGCAATTCGCTGGCTGGCTTGCGAAAGCATACGAATAGGTCCGACGGTTCGGGAAATTATCAGAATAAAAATCGGAATAACTATCAACATCATCGCCGCAACGATAGCACAGGAGTTGATAATCACCTTCCGCTTCGCCAATACAAGGTCATTGGTAGACTCAAAAACAGCAACCAGCATCTCATTTTTGAAATTGACAACGAGAGGAGAAAGAATCATTTTCACATTATGATCACCGCATTGAAAATGACTGAGAAACGGTTCATCACGGGTTAGCACCTTACTTATCAATTTCGGCGTCACGAAACGACCGAGTTCAATATCACAACTTTCATGAACCTCGCTTGAAACAATCAGCCGGTCTTTATAATAGATCTGCAAACGGTGACTTCTGATCTTTTTCTGTAAATCATTAAGAAAATATGGGTCTATTTCCCGGCTGACGGTTACAACTGAACGACTGCCGAAATGATCTTCAATCGGAGCGACGGCCGACAGAGCCAGAGTTGTCTGTGATTTGTTTTTATGTACCGTCAAACCAGTCATTCGGATTCCCATGGAAGCCAACCTTGCCAGTCCCGACCGTTCAGAAACCTCGTCAACCCCGCTGATATTGGATGTAATTCGATTCTCTTTCAAAAACTCCAGCAAATAAATAAGAATCAAACGGCTGTCACGAGCCTCAGTCGCATGACTGGCTAATTTTTCTGTATCGGCAATAAACTGGGCATAGAAGGTCAAACTCTTCTCGATATCAGAAACCATCTCCTGAAGCAAACGAACGTCGTTATGGAGCTTTTCATTAACCCGGTCCTCAAGGTTCCGGGAAACCTGCTCAGTCATTATATAGATACTCAAAGAGCCCGTGATAATAATAACCAGGAAAAAAGGCAGAATGATCTTATTCAAGATCTTATTCTGACTTAATAAAAAACCTTTCAAGAAACCTTGCATCGGCTCAACCTCAAACCTTCAAGTTTAACGCAGACTTAAAGCCCACAAGTAAGTTACTTACCTGTCTGTAATAAATCTTCAGGATCAAGATTAATTTCTGTAAGCATTTCAGTAATATTGGAGTAGTCCAATGGTAAGGCATCAATAAAACGATCAGTATTAAGCATCGCATCAAGGGCGGCCCGACCTTCAGGGTTTTCATGCATATTCAAGAGATAACTTTTCAACATTCCACCCAATCCGGCCCTGAAACAACCGGTTCTTCCAGCGACCGGATCACGACTTATACGATGATGACACTCAAAACAGGAATTCTTGAGGTTCTTCCTTAAGACAAAAACATTCGACAGCAAAGATGGTGATTGAACCAGAATTTTCATTTGATCTCTAAGCATCGGATTTTCATTTGCAACCATATCAAAGACCAGATCCTTTGCCGCCCCGACCTCGGCACTGCGGTTATATACTGCCATTATTGCATCCTCATGGGTACCGAGAATACTGGTTTCAGAGAAAAAATCAGCTATCTTACCAAAACCTTCATGCGGGAAAAAATAGCTTGGAAACAGATAACCTGCCGAGGTCACTCCACCCCCCATTACCAGATGTTTACCGCGCATCTGCGCCAGATTTTCTATCCCGCTGTCCTGCCGGGTAAAAATCAGCCCCTTATAACTTGATTTCCCGTTAAACTCTGGTCGAACCAGAGCATTGACATGTTTACGAACCGCCACATAGGCAAGACTGCCAATAAAAGCGGCATCGAGATCACCGGCCACCAGACCATTACAGACATCGAGATAGGAAGGTGAAAGTTTAAGTTTAACACTGAAACCTTTCCCTAGTCTCTGGGAAAGATAGTTGATCAACGGCTGATAACGCTGCTCCTGAACAATTACATTCCTTTCCGGAACAATACCAACCAGAATTTCATAACGCTGCGGCAGATAACCTGACCGGGAAATTATATTTGCTCCCTTTTTCGAAAATATGAAATTTAAAAACTGCATCACCTCAGTTTTAGGCTCAGCCTTCAAAACCAGACCAAAAGGCCTGAAAAAAGCATAACGGCCCTTCTTCAAGTTCTCCGGGGTCGGTGACACCCGGTTAACCGCAGCAATATTAAGTTTAGGATTTTCCCTGATAATCTCTCCCAACGAAGTGTAACCGATCGAAAAAGGAATCATCTGAATTGAGTCAACCACCTGCCAGTGCCTCTCCAAAGGAACACTGGCGGGTGTAACCTTGAAATCGTCATCCAGGAAAGTTGCTCTGAAGGCAATTTTTGCAGAACTATATTCGGGTCTGTCAATAACTGATATTTTACCATCAGGCCCGCCGACCTGGGCCCAGTTAGTAACTTTACCAGCGTAGATATCACGAATCAAAGCCCGACTCAGGCTGGCAATCTTGATTCCCGAATTTGTCGCCATCACCATGCCATCTATAGCTAAATGAAGATATTGAAGATCATCACTCTTCTCTTCAAAAAACATCTCCCGTGAAACCGCACCGATATCGTATTGCCCATCAGCCACACCGGCAATTCCGGCACCCGAACGGGCATCCGGCAGAAAAACTATTTCGATACCACTGTTATCTTTTAAAAATTCATGGGAGAGGGACTTCAGAAGCGGCATTACGGAAGATGCGCCCGAAATAAGTATACGATTTTCTGTCGCGACAGCAGGCTTTGCCTCCTCTGACTCTTTCTGACTGTCACAGCTTGAAACAAAGAGCAATAGAATGACAATAATGACAATAAAAAATCCGGGAATTATTCTATTTGAAACATTCATATTTCATGAACTCCTCAAAGTGATAAGCAGATAACTTGAGTTCTATTTATCGGCACTCATGTGCACACCTCTCTTACAATAGTTGACCCATAGAGTCAAATATCTTTAATGCAGGACTGTAAGAGTTTGACGTTATAGATTATTTTAACTTTGGAGTAAGCAGACTTGTGATGGTGCAAAAAAAAGGCCCGGGCAAGAGAGCCCGGGCCAGAAGGAGAGAGAGGGGAAGAGAGTACCTCTCGCTACAAAACGGGAATAATCACTGGAACATTAACGGTTTCATTAGCTACCCATTCACCTGCCAGATAGAGCCTGATCGAAGTTTTATAGACCCAGGCTTCATATTCATTACCAGGTGTCGGATCATTATTCGAATCGTATCGTGCTCCGGTATCGGGGTCATAAAGCATCCGGTATCTATCTATGAGACGGTAGTTGCGATTCAGATTAAGGAGTGCGGCTGGATCACTTACATTAAGGTTTGTGCCATCACCAAAATAGAACCTGACCTGATCATGAGTTGGCATAGTACTGAGGTGCAGATTCACCAATGGATTGCTCGCAGTCACATTGACTACCACCTGAGTCGCGGCACCGGGAGCTACAACACTCACTTTTTGAACATTCTGTGAGAGATTCCCTTCTTCATCTATGACGGTAAGCATGACCGTCCATAAACCGGTTTGGGAAAAAGTTTTGGTCACAGTCTGCCCGAGCAGAGTTCCAGCCACATCATTAATATTCCAGCGGTATTGAAAACTACCGACAGTTCCGGCGGCCGCCGCTATCAGTTCGACATTTTCTGAACCTTTGGTGATTTCAATCGGCGACCCTGAAGCAGGTTCACCATTAATTGATTCAATGTCAGCCACCGGGTCAACACCGACCCCAACATCACCCGGAATAATCGCATTCAACGCGGCAACCCGACTTGCATCGTAACCGAGAAATTCCCGGCGGGCAGGGTTACGGGTCTGATTTGAACTGCTGAAATCGATCTCCAGAGGTGCACCCGAATTATTCCAAGCCAGGGCAGTTGCCTTAGCATCCCCGGCCTGATTCCAGGCCACAGTCAAAGGTATTTCAACATCATCACTAATCCGCTGCGCCTGACCAAGCAGATTGATATTACCGTTAAAAATACCGTTACCACCGCCATGACAGTCGCTGCAGCCATAGTTTATGACTTTACCCATACTGTCGCGCGACGGTGCTCCCAGAGCAAAACTTTCCCAGCCTGAACCGACCCCGACATTTCTGATCGGCATAATATTATGAACTACCAGATTTGGTCGGGCTTCAAGATTAAGTCGCGGCGTGTAACCCGAATTTGCACCATTAACCAAAGTCTGGAAAGCATCGATCTCGGCCCCGGTCGTAAAAAGAACATTGCCATCGGCACCAGCCGCAGCCCATTTACTACGCTGGTCAAAAGCCGAAACTCCAGGCAAACCACTGGCGGTTCGATCATTTAGAGGGTTAACATAATCGTATGCAAAATAGGCTCTGATCGTCCGTTCAAAGAAAGGATCGCCAATTACCGGTGTTCCTCCGTTATCCGCACCCGTAGTAAAACCGTCACCATTAGCATCGGCAGTACCGACATTATCCCAGTAAATTGAGGTCAGGTAGTTAAAAGGAAAGATCTGTCGCCGCCAGTTCGGATTGGGCTGGCCGTCAATAACTTTGGCACGAACGTTCTCTTTCCAACTATAGGCAAGATCAACAACTTCGACTCCGGGAAGCTGATCCGGAGCTGCACCGACTAAATTGTAATAGGTTGCGCCGGTTGCATGATCAACGGATCGGGCCGCAGTATAGCGTTTTTTTATGTGACATGTGGTACAGGCGATAATATCGATATGATTTCCGAGAAAAGTCTCCTCGGCACCACTGGCATCAGCGACCCTTCGAGCGGTCGCCACAACTTTAGCCAGAAGTCCTGCCTGGGCATGATAAACCTTCATTTCCGGCGGGGCAAAGGCTAACGTATCCCGGTTGCCGTCGTTATCAAGATCACCATAACGGACATGGCAGTCTTCGCAAAGCTTTACGCTACCATCGACCGCTGAAGGATATTTCAGCGGATCAAAACCCTTGCCCGGACTATGCAGATAATTATCACCGGCAGCCGGATGATACGCCTGAGTTTTACTAGTGCGGGAGTGACAACCATTGCACTCCATAAATTTATGCACCTCATCCCGGCGCCAGGTGGCCCCTCTTTTCAGCATCTCATTACGGTAGAGCGCCGGTTTGCGATTAGCAGCCAGCAGCGGATCGGGATTTTCGGGATCCAACGAAGGCAGAGCCGGAGCCGTATAAAAATTCTTCTGCCACTGATCCGGTTTCTCAACCTGATTTTCATCCATAATCATTGAAGGCAGGTGGCAGGCCATACAATTATTTTGCGGCGGTGCCCCGGAAATCCGGTAGGTCAGATTATGGCTCAGGTAAAGCTGATTACTCGCATCACGAAAGACTTGCAGGGTATTATAATCGAGGGTATCTGAAACGGTTGCATCCGGAGTCGCGAGCCCGGCCCCGACCGCGGCGGCCTGGCCAAAATGGCTGGTGCCCCGGATCAGGTTGTTACGGGTAAGATTTTCATAACCTTTAAGGTGACAGATAAAACAGTCAACGTCCAGCACTCCAGCCGTAGACCAGTTACCCCGGGTCACACTGCCGCTGTCATCAATATAGAAATCCCACGCATTA
>JAOZQE010000107.1 GCA_029932385.1 bacterium
ACACCTGAACTCATAAAATCCGGGCCGCTTCCTTGGCAAAATAGGTCAGAATCATGTCGGCGCCGGCCCGTTTTATTGACAACAAGGATTCCAGCATCGCCTGTTCTCCATCAATCCAGCCTTTCGCTGCGGCCGCCTTGATCATCGCAAATTCACCACTGACATTGTACGCCGCCAAGGGATAATCAAACTCAGCCCGCAGTGAGTGAATTATATCAAGATAGGGAAGCGCCGGCTTAACCATGATGATGTCGGCCCCCTCTTCGATATCGAGGGCTGCTTCCCGTAAAGCTTCACGGGCGTTTGCCGGATCCATCTGATAACTCTTGCGGTCACCGAACTGAGGCGGTGATTCGGCGGCTTCGCGGAAAGGACCGTAAAAGGCCGAAGCATACTTTACAGCGTAGGCCATCAGCGTAATCTGATCAAAACCGGCCGCATCCAGAGCGTTACGAATAAAACCGACCCGACCGTCCATCATATCCGAAGGTGCTACCATATCCGCCCCGGCGGCAGCGTGTGACACCGCCTCCCGGGCCAGAAGTTCGAGGGTTTTGTCATTGTTAATCAGGCCATTTTCAACCACGCCGCAGTGACCGTGTGAAGTATATTCACAAAGACAGACATCAGTAATAACCAGAAGATCCTTAACTTCAGCCTTCAGCGCCCGGATGGCCTCCTGAATAATGCCATGTTCATCGTAAGCACCGGTACCGAGTTCATCTTTCTCCTCCGGAATCCCGAAAAGGATAATCGCCGGCACTCCCAGACTTTTAAGTTCCTGCGCCTCAATTACCAGTTCATCAATTGAAAGTTGATAATTGCCCGGCATTGAGCTTATCTCCCGGCGAACTCCTTCTCCGGGACAGACAAAGAGCGGCGCGATAAAATCATCAACTGAGAGTGCGGTTTCGCGCACCATGCGCCGGATATTAACATCGGCCCGCAGACGCCGGGGCCGGTAGATCGGGAAATACATGATTAAACTCTCCCTTCACTAAAAAATTTCAAGTTTCAATTTACCTGGGCAAAAACTTACAAACGCATAAGCTCGTAAGCTCCGAGCATTCATATCAACTTTTTTATAAAACAGTCATCGCCGACGGTTTATATCTGAGCCCGGCAACGGGCTATCTCATAGCATTTCAGAAGATAAAAGTACATTCTTTTTCTCCGACTATGACAATAGCGTTGACAGTAACGATAGAGAACATTATAAACGTTATCAGCAGAGATTGAAACTTATGCCACAAGCTCAACATGGGTATTGCCCACTGATTAATAGCCTTATGGTATAAGATTTTTTGTTAAAAAACGAGAAAATAACCTGTAAATAACTAACAAATCATACAACTTCACATGACTAATGCATACATAATCCTTCTCGGCGGAGCTTTAGGTCTCTACACACTCGGCATGGTGACCGGTTTTTTCTACCTGTTCCGCCCCATGCCGCAGAAGACCCTCTGGTGCAAGCGTTTTATTCAAACCGGTTCTTTAGTCCACCTGTTGGCTTTTCTCAGCCGCTGCATTCAGGTACAAACCCTGGCAGTCACCAATCTGCATGAATCACTTTCATTCTTCGCCCTACTGCTGGCACTGGCTTTTCTGCTGATCGGCCGGAAAACATCACTTCCTACTCTCGGCACATTTATATCTCCGTTACTGATCATCTTTACGATGTGGGCCCTTATCATACCCCACGCAATCACACCGCAACCACCGATATTAAGAAGTTTTTGGCTGCCTTTACATGTTCTTTTAAGCTTCGCCGGCAATGCTTTTCTGGTTCTGGGATGCATAGTTTCAGTGATGTATCTATTACAGGAACATTTGATCAAAAGAAAGAAGATCAAAGGAATTTTCCGTAAATTGCCGGCTCTGCAAAAACTGGATGAATTAAGCTATCTCTGCCTGCGCTGCGGATTCCCTTTGCTCACACTGGGAATTATCAGCGGATCGGTCTGGGCCTCTTTCGCTTGGGGCTCACACTGGAGCTGGGACCCGAAAGAGACCTGGTCGCTGATTACCTGGCTGCTGTTTGCCGCACTCCTGCACGGCCGCATGAATTCCGGCTGGCGTGGACGCAAGGCCTCATTTTTAACTATCATCGGTTTTGCTGCCATAATGTTCACTTTCTTAGGGGTCAACCTGATGCTGAGCGGCCTGCACTCCTACGCCCATTAACACCCCGAACCGTAAATCTTAAATCATTTATTAACCCAACATAACCATCATCTCTTTTATTTATGCATATTGTCATCTTAGGACTTAACCATCAAACCGCACCGGTCGCAACCCGGGAACGTTTAGCCTTTACAGCCGAAGAGCTGCCAAAGGTTCTAAACCGGCTTAAAAAAGAAGCTGGCCTGGATGAAGTGATGATTCTCTCAACCTGTAACCGGGTTGAGCTTTATGGTATCTGCAGTGATCTGGATGAATGCCGCAACCGGCTGATAAAGTTTCTCGCCGAGTATCACCGGATTGAAGCTGACAGTTTTGCCGACAATCTCTACTTTCATACTGATTCAGAAGCCATCCGGCACGGTTTCCGGGTCGCTTCAAGTCTTGACTCCATGGTGGTAGGTGAACCTCAGATCCTGGGCCAGCTGAAAGAGGCCTTTGCGATCGCCGCCGATGAATCCGGAACCGGTTTAATCCTTAATCGCTTTCTGCACCGGGCTTTTTTTATCGCCAAAGAGGTTCGAACCCGGACTAAAATTGCCAGTTGCGCGGTCTCCGTCAGTTTTGCCGCTGTCGAACTCGCGAAAAAAATCTTCGGCGATCTCAATAATATGAAGGTCATGCTGATTGGGGCCGGGGAAATGTGTGAGCTGGCAGCCCGCCATTTTATCAACCAGGGAGTAGAACAGGTTCTGGTAACCAACCGAACCCTGATCCGGGCCCAGCAGCTGGCCGAGGAATTCTCCGGCATCGCCTTACCCTTTGATATGTTTCACAATCATCTGGATCAGGTAGACATTATTTTAAGCTCGACCGGGGCACCCGATTACCTCATTCACCCGCAAGATCTCATCCGAGCCTTAAAAAAGCGTCGCAACCGACCGATGTTTCTGATTGATATTGCGGTTCCCAGAGACATCAACCCAAAAATCAACGAGCTTGACAACATCTACCTCTTCGATGTTGATGACCTGCAGGATGTGGTTACCGAAAATATAGACCAACGCCACCAGGAGGCCAAACGGGCCGAAGAACTGGTTACCAGAGAAGTAGAAAAATTTGAGCAGTGGCTGGCCTCATTAGCGGTCACCCCAACCATCAAAAAACTGCGCGAACAGACCCTGGAAATCAGCCACCAAGAACTCAAAAAAACTCTGGCCGGATTCAGCGATTTAAGCGATAAAGAGAAACACCGGCTTGAGGCTATGGTTAACGCCATTGCTAATAAATTTCTCCACCATCCGATCAATTATCTGAAGTCACATACTGACGATGCCGCAGCCCGGCCCGCGACCATGATCAGAGAGATATTCAAACTCGATAAAAGTGATAATCCATAACATCTTGAATCTATATATTTAAGGAGATATTCTAAAGTGAGCGACATAAAACCAATCACCATCGGTACCCGGGGCAGCGCCCTGGCTCTGTGGCAGGCCAATTGGGTTAAAAGTGAACTTGAGCGTGAATACCCCGGTATCGTTGTCACCCTTAGGGTGATAAAGACCAAAGGTGATAAAATTCTCGATGTACCGCTGGCCAAAGTCGGCGGCAAAGGTCTGTTTGTTAAAGAAATTGAAGATGCCCTTTTAGCCGGTGATATTGACCTGGCAGTGCACAGCATGAAAGATGTACCGACCGAATTGCCGAAGGGCCTGCAGGTAGCCATAAACCCGCCCCGGGAAGACCCGCGGGACGCGTTCTTTTCAAACTCCGGGAAAAAGCTCAGTGAAATGGCGAAAGGAGCCGTGATCGGCACCAGCAGTCTGCGCCGTATCGCTCAGATTTTACACGCTTTTCCCCACCTTGAAACTCGAGACCTGCGCGGCAATGTCGACACCCGCCTGAAAAAACTTGAACGCGGTGAATATGACGGCATCATCCTCGCTTATGCCGGAGTCAAACGCCTCGGTTGGAGTGACAAAGTAACAGAATTGATAGACCCTGAAACTTCACTGCCGGCGATCGCCCAGGGAGCTTTAGGCATTGAAACCCGGTGCGATGATGATTTCACCAATCAACGACTCGCCTTTTTTCAGGATACCACAACCGCCCTGGCAGTAAGGGCTGAAAGGGCTCTGCTAAAAACTCTGGAGGGCGGCTGCCAGGTACCGATTGCCGGTCACGCCACGGTTGACGAGAGCGGAACCGTAACCCTGACCGGACTGGTCGCAGCTTTAGACGGCCGTAAAATTATCAAAGCAACCAGCAGTAGCAGCAACCCTGAAGCTCTGGGTGTAACCCTGGCGCAAACTCTGCTCGATCAGGGGGCCGGTGAACTTCTAGAGGAGTGTTTTGCGGCGAATGAGCAATAACTTCTGGCAAGGTTTACGGGTTCTGGTAACCCGTCCGAAGGCCCAAGCGGCGGAATTCATGACCCAGCTGGAAAACGCCGGGGCCTGCCCGGTACTGTTGCCGACAATTAAAATTGTGCCGCCGCCGGATACCAAACCGATTGATAAAGCTATCCGGAACCTGAACGATTACCAATGGCTGATCCTGAGCAGCAGCAACGGGGTCAATCGTTTTTTTGATTATCTTGAAGAAAAAGGTCTCAATCACGCCAATTTGACCCACTTAAAAACTATCTGTGTCGGTCCGAAAACAGCTTTAGCAGCAAAAGAAAGAGGCTTAAAGGGTGGTCTGGTCGCCAAAGAATACGCCGCCGAAGGCATCATTGAAATATTTTCCGCAACTGACATCAAAGAGCAGAAAGTTCTGCTTCCCCGCGCCCTGAAAGCCCGGGAGACCCTGCCGGAAAACCTGCGAGCCAAAGGCGCAACCGTTGATGTAATACCAGTCTATGAAACAATCTTCCCACCCGAATCAACTTCTCAGCTCAAACATCTCTTAGAGAACAAACTGATTGACTTCATCACCATAACCAGTGCTTCAGCCGCAGCCAACCTGGTGCAGCATTGTCCTCCAGCCAACCTTGGAACACTTCGCACGATCCCAACTGCCTGCATCGGTCCGATCTCAGCTGAGACAGCACTCAAAAACGGTCTCAAAGTAGAAGTCACCGCAACAGAATACACCTGTGACGGCCTGCTTGAAGCTCTTGGAAAATACCTGAAAAAATCTATAGATTTATAAAATACCGAAGATACCAGAAACCGACCGTCATCCCATCACATCTTTATTTCGACACAACATAAATCAACAGATCAACAGTTAGTACTGTTTTCATCATATGTTCTCTCTTTCAAAAACAAAAAACCGAGTGCCCAGAAACCTTTACAGACTTCCTGACACTCGGTTAATAAATTAAACTTCTGCAACCGACCAAATCAGCGATCTCTTTTACATTCTAAGACCCATCCATCACCAAACGGGGAACCGTAAAACCTGATCCGGTGGAGCTATCAAGCCACTCGCCCGTAGTCACTTTTTCCCAAGCCTCGGCTTTTGCCAAGACCGCCTGAACCAGTTTGTGGTTCAAAGCATGACCGGTTTTGTTGGCTTCTAAAACTCCGATCACAGGCATACCCATCAGGCTGACATCACCGAAACAATCAAGCACCTTGTGCCGGGCGAACTCATCAACAAAACGCAAGCCATCATCATTCATAACCGAGAATTCATCAAGAACGATAGCATTATCCAGGGAGCCGCCCAAAGCGAGATTATGGGCTTTCATCCACTCAACTTCATGGAGAAAACCAAAAGTCCGCGCGCGACTAATCTGGCGGTCGTATGAGACATCGGAAAATGAAAAACTGTAGCTCTGCGATCCGATCACCGGATGGTCAAAGTCAATATGGCTTATAATCGACAAAGAGGCATCTGAAGATGGTGGCTGGGGGCCGAGTCGGGCCCACTTATCACCATCATTGACCGTAACCGTCCCAACCATTCTTATGTAAGATTTAGCATCAACCTGACGTTTGACTCCGGCAGTTTTAATTAAGTAAACAAAAGGGTTGGCGCTGCCGTCCATAATCGGCACTTCCGGCCCATGCACCTCGACCAGAACATTATCGACTCCGAGTCCGGAAAAAGCGGAAAGAAGGTGCTCGACCGTTCCGATAACATGACCGTCACGCCCCAGAGTCGTAGCCAATGAGGTATCAACTACATATTCTGAAAGAGCCGGAATAGTCGTGACAATCTTTCCATTATCAAATCGCTGCAGTTTAATCCCATGCCCGGGAGCCGCCGGCTTCAGAACCAGTTTGACCTTAGCTCCGGAATGCAGCCCGATACCAACACAAGAGATCTCTTTTTTCAGGGTTCTCTGAAAAAACATACTTTTATAGACCTTTAAGTTTATTAATAATTTGCATCACCCGACTAGT
>JAOZQE010000108.1 GCA_029932385.1 bacterium
GGCGAGATTGCCATTTACGCTCTGCCCTTCTTCTTTCTGATGGTTTTGACTACGGTTATAATCACCGTTTTTCCTGAAATTGTGCTCTATCTGCCGCGCTTGATGAGTGGTTGAGAATATGTCTTCGAATAAAAATAGTAAATTTCGTTTTGCGATTGATCGCGGCGGCACCTTTACCGATGTCTATGCCGAGGTTCCGGGTGAGCCCGGAGTCCGGGTCGTAAAACTTCTCTCTGAAGATCCGAAAAATTATGCGGATGCGCCACGTGAGGGCATCCGGCGGATTATGTCTGAGGTTTTGGGTCGGGAGTTTGCCGATGATGAACTTCCAACGGAAGAGATTGAATGGATTCGGATGGGAACGACGGTCGCGACCAACGCTCTTTTAGAGCGTCAGGGAGCCCGTTCAGCTCTTTTTGTGACCAGAGGTTTTCGCGACATTCTGCAGATCGGTAATCAGGATCGGCCCAAGTTGTTTGATCTTGAGATTAAAAAGCCGGAGCTGCTTTACGAAGATGTGATTGAGGTTGATGAACGGCTGCGGCTGCTGCAGAAGAATGAAGATCCGCAAAAGTTGCGCGCCGCCGGTCAGAGAGTGGTCAGCGGCGTTACCGGGGAGATGTTTGTCGTTCTCAGAGAACCTGACGCAGAGCGAATCAAGGTCGAACTTAGAGATCTCAAAGATCAGGGAATTGAGAGTGTGGCGGTGGCTCTGATGCACGCTTACGCCTGGCCCGAGCATGAACTTCTCTTGGGCCGGCTGGCCCGGGAGGCGGGGTTTAATCAGGTGTCACTTTCATCTCAGGTCATGGCCATGGTCAAACTTGTGCCGCGTGGCGATACGGCGATGGTTGATGCCTATCTGACTCCGCACATTCAGACTTATCTTAAGAGTTTTCGGGAAGGATTTAAGGATAATCTGGTCGGTTGTAACCTCCAGTTCATGCGCTCTGACGGCGGTTTGACCGCGGCTGAAAATTTCAGCGGCAGCCGGGCGATTCTCTCCGGCCCGGCCGGTGGGGTAGTCGGTTATGCCAAAACTGCGCTGGCCGCTGGTGCGGCCGTATCGGATAAAGGTAAAATTCAGGTTATCGGTTTTGATATGGGTGGCACCTCAACCGATGTCTCTCGTTTCGGCGGCGAATATGAACTGGTCCATGAAACCGAAACTGCCGGGGTCCGGGTGCAGGCGCCGCAGCTGCATATCAAAACTGTCGCCGCCGGCGGTGGTTCGCGCCTTTTCTATGTCAACGGTATGTTTAAAGTTGGGCCGGAGTCGGCTGGAGCCCATCCCGGGCCGGTCTGTTATCGAAAGGGAGGTTATCTTGCGATCACTGATGCCAATTTGGTTTTAGGGCGGCTGCAGGCGGATGATTTTCCCCATATTTTCGGGCCGAATGAAAATCTGCCATTAGATCTTGAATCGGCCCGAGCCGCATTTGCAACTCTGACCGACGAGATTAATGCCGATTATGTTCGGCGCGGGCGTAAATGGATGAGCTTAGAGGAGGTCGCTTTCGGTTTTATCGAGGTGGCTAATGCGGCGATGGCGCGACCGATTCGGGAGATTTCGGTCTTACGCGGCTTTGATATCAAAGAGCATACCTTAGCCACTTTTGGCGGGGCCGGGCCGCAGCATGCAGTGGCGATGGCTCGCAGTTTAGGAATCCGGCGAATTGTCATTCATCGTTATGCCGGGATTCTGTCGGCTTACGGTATGGGCCTGGCTGATGTTGTGGTTGAATGCCAGCAGCCGGCCGCCGGGAATTTGAACCGCGAGAGTTTAAGCCGGTTTTCCACGACGTTGCAAAGGCTCTGCCGGGAAGCCGGGGAAGATCTTGAAAAACAGGGTTTTTCGGCGGCTAAAATCAGTTTCACCTGCTATCTTAATTTACGTTATCAGGGTACCGATACCGCCTTGATGGTGGCCGCTCCGGATCTAAATATCAAGGATTTCGATTTTGCCGGTAACTTCGCTGAGCTTTATCAGCAGGAGTTTGGTTTTACGTTGGAGCAGCGTGCGATCGTGGTCGATGATCTTAGGGTTCGGGCCGTGGCTCACAGCGCCGGGCTTAAAAGCCATAAACTGGCTCCGGCTACTGCCGCGGCGCTGCCGGAGCGTTACGCTGCAATCTATTTTGCCGCCGGTTGGCTTGAAACCCCGGTTTTCTGTCTCGAGAAACTTGCAGCCGGGCATCAGATAAACGGTCCGGCTCTGATCATGCATGATACGGCAACGATCCTGATCGAGCCCGGAGCCCAGGCTGAAATTACTGAATCGGGAGATATTGTGATCGAAGTCGGCCAGGGTAGTAATGCCGCAACCGCTCTTGAACTTGATCCGGTTAAACTTTCGATTTTCAGTAATCTTTTCATGTCAATTGCCGAACAGATGGGCCGAACCCTGCAGAAAACCGCAATTTCAACCAATATCAAGGAGCGGCTCGATTTCTCCTGTGCCCTCTTCGATGTCAATGGAGAGCTGATTGCCAACGCTCCCCATCTCCCGGTTCATCTTGGGGCGATGAGTGAGGCGGTCAAGGCGCAGATCAGATTGAATCAGGGTAAATTCAGTACCGGTGATGTTCTGGTTGCGAATCATCCGGCGGCCGGCGGTAGCCATCTGCCCGATATTACGGTTATCACCCCGGTTTTTAAAGATGGTCAGGTTATCTTTTTTGTCGCCAGCCGTGGCCATCACGCCGATATCGGCGGCATCTCACCCGGCTCAATGCCGCCGTTTTCCCGCTCATTGCGGGAGGAGGGGGCCGCGATCAGCTCTTTCAAACTGGTCGAAGGCGGGGTTTTTCAGGAGGATGGCATCACGCAGCTTCTGCTTGCTCCGGCCGCGTTGGCTTCGGATCCGGGAGCGCCTGAAATCAGCGGCAGTCGCTGTCTGGCTGATAACCTCTCTGATCTTAAAGCTCAGGTTTCCGCCAATCAAAAAGGTATCGATCTGGTTTTAGAGATGGTTGAACACTACTCTTTAGCCGTGGTTCAGGCTTATATGGGATTTGTTCAGGATAGTGCCGAGAGTGCGGTGCGGCGGGTTCTGAAAGAGCTGGCTCAAAGTGTAAACCGAGAAGCTCAAGTTGAATCGCTGAAAGCTGTAATCCAGGCCGAAGATTTCATGGATGACGGAACCCGGATTGCCCTGCAATTAAGTATCGATTGTGCAACCGGGAGTGCGGTATTTGATTTTGCCGGTACCGGACTTCAGGTCTGGGGGAATACCAATGCCCCGCTGGCGGTTACCAAATCGGCGATTCTTTATAGTCTGCGCTGTCTCATCAAAGAGGAGCTGCCGTTAAATCACGGGGTTCTGGTGCCGATTGAGATTAAGGTTGAGCCCGGTTCGCTGCTCGATCCCGATCCTGAGGCCGCCGTTGTCGGTGGTAATGTTCTAACTTCGCAACGAGTTGTCGATGTTATCTTGAAAGCTTTCGGCGTGGCCGCCGCTTCTCAGGGTTGTATGAATAATCTGACGTTCGGAGATGAGAGTTTCGGTTACTATGAAACTATCGGCGGCGGTGCCGGAGCCGGGCCGGGCTGGGTCGGCCAATCCGGAGTTCATACCCATATGACTAATACCCGGATTACCGACCCGGAAATTCTCGAACGCCGCTATCCGGTACTTCTGCGGCGTTTCTCCCTGCGCCGAAATTCCGGTGGCAACGGCCGCAATCCTGGTGGTGACGGGCTTATTCGTGAAATTGAATTTCTTGCCCCACTGAATGCCGCGATTCTTTCAGAACGTCGGGTGTTTGCCCCTTATGGTCTTAATGGTGGCGGTGATGGTGCCCGTGGCGAAAACACCTTTATCCGAGCCGATGGCCGCAAAGTCAATCTTGGCGGTAAAAATGAGATTAAAGCCGGCCCCGGTGATTGTCTCTCAATCAAAACCCCCGGTGGCGGTGGCTACGGGTCAAGTGCGTAAGTTTTATGCAGATATTTATCAACGAATCAAGCTCTGAAATTGAGAATGGAACCCGGCTTTTTGAACTTAGAGGTAAGCTGAAACCGGCGGCCGATCTCCTGCTTGTCAACGGCCATCCCGTCTCTGATGATCTATCGCTTAAAGATGGTGACCGGGTCGTCTTGATCGTCCGGGGTAAAGTGCCGACCGAAAAAGAATTAGAGGCTCTGCTCAACGTCCGGCACACTTCGGCTGTGCATGAGAAAATTAAAAACAGTTGTATCGGTATTGCCGGTGCCGGAGGCTTGGGTTCGAATGTCGTAGTCGCACTGGCAAGGATCGGTATCGGTGAGCTTATTGTTGCTGATTTTGATCTCGTGGAACCCTCCAATCTCAATCGCCAGCACTACTTTATCGATCAGATTGGCATGCCCAAAGTTCTGGCCCTGCAGGAGACGGTCAAGCGGATCAGTCCTCAGGTTAACTTTACCGCAATCTATGAAAAGATAACTCCGGCCAACCTGAACAAGTATTTTTCCGGAGTCGATATTCTGGTTGAAGCCTTTGACGAGGCTGAGCAGAAAACCCTTCTGATCAGTCATTTTTTACGTGAGTTTCCGCAAATAGCGATAGTCGCGGCCTCGGGGATGGCCGGTTTTGCTCCGGCAAATATGATTTCGACCCGAAAAGTTGCAAAAAATCTCTATCTCTGCGGCGACGGCGTAACCGCAGCCCGGCCGGGCCAGGGTTTAATGGCACCTCGGGTCGGGGTTGCCGCATGTCATCAGGCAAATGCGGTGTTACGGTTGTTGCTGGGCGAAGAGCCTTAAAAATCAAGGTTACGAATAATGAATCTATGTGTTAACGGTCAAAGTCGGGATTATCCCACATCGCTTAATGTGGAACAATTACTGGCTACTCTGGAACTTAATCGGGATCAGGTGGTAGTTGAATTGAACCGTGAAATCCTGGTCGCTGATAAATATGTTGACATTCAGCTTAAGGATGGCGATACTCTAGAGATAATCCAGTTTGTCGGCGGTGGATGACAATGACTTTTCGGTTTGGGTTTCCTGCTTCTGTAAGTTGGCCTGAGCAATTACTTTTTTCAAGGACATAATATGATGGATAAACTGATAATTGCCGGGCGCTCGTTTAATTCGCGCTTGTTGGCCGGAACCGGTAAATTTGCTTCCAATAAGGCGATGGTAGCAGCGTTGGAAAACTCTGGTTGCGAGATTGTCACGGTCGCCCTGCGCCGGGTTGATATCGATAATCCGGAGGATTCGCTGCTTTCGCATATCGATAGAGAGCGTTATCTGCTGCTGCCGAATACCAGCGGCGCCCGTGATGCCGAAGAGGCAGTTCGTCTCGCCCGCCTCGCCCGGGCCGCTGGTTGTGAACCCTGGGTCAAACTCGAAGTAACTCCTGATCCCTACTACCTGCTGCCTGATCCGATTGAAACCCTGAAAGCGGCTGAAATCTTGGTTAAAGAGGGTTTTACCGTGCTTCCCTATATGCCGGCCGACCCGGTACTGGCGAAACATCTGCAGGAGGCGGGTACCGCCACGGTGATGCCGCTCGGTTCACCGATCGGCAGTAACCGGGGGGTTCGCACCCGCGATCACATCAGTATCATCATTGAACAGGCGACAGTGCCGGTTATCGTTGATGCCGGTCTCGGGGCGCCGTCACACGCAGCTGAAGCCATGGAGATGGGGGCCGACGCAGTTCTGGTAAATACGGCTCTGGCAGACACGGCTGATCCTGCAGCGATGGGTCGGGCTTTTAAGAAAGGGGTCGAAGCCGGGCGTGAAGCTTATCTTGCCGGTTTGGGACCGCAGCGTGATAAAGCTCAGGCTTCAAGTCCGCTGACCGGTTTTTTGAGGGATAATTGATGCGTTTTTCAGATCAACTTAAACAATATCCTCAAAGTCAACTGCGGGAGCAGATTTTAGCGACTACTCCGGATCAGATTGATCGGGCCCTGCAGCGCCCGCGTTTAAGACCAGAGGATTTTGCCGCCCTTTTAGCGCCGCAGATCAGCGATGTTCAGCTGGAACAACTTGCCCTTAAAGCCAATAAACTGACCCGGCAGCGTTTCGGCCGCATAATCCTGCTTTATGCTCCGCTCTATCTTTCGAATGAGTGTTCTAATGGTTGTAAATATTGCGGTTTCAATGCCGATAATGATCTGCCGCGCCGAACCCTTACGCTCTCTGAAATTGAACAGGAGGCCCAGGTTCTGCGTGATCTCGGCTTTCGTCATATGCTGCTTTTGACCGGCGAGGCTCCAAAAGTTGCCGGTATCGATTATCTCGAAAATGCAGTCAAAGTGATTAAGCCGCTGTGCGGTTCGGTCTCAATCGAAGTTTTTCCTATGGATCGCGATGGCTACGCCCGAATGGTTAAGTCCGGGGTTGACGGCCTGACTCTCTATCAGGAGACTTACGATCCTGATCTCTATCGCGACCTCCATCCCTACGGCCCCAAAAGTGACTATAATTTTCGTTTGCAGGCTCCGGAAGCTGCCGGTGCCGCCGGTTTTCGCCGGAT
>JAOZQE010000035.1 GCA_029932385.1 bacterium
TTCAACTGGCGGTAGTCGGGGCGGAAATCGTGACCCCATTGACTGATGCAGTGGGCCTCATCAATAGCGATAAAACTTATGTTTAATGTTTTTAGAAACCTTAAACTATTCTCCTGAGCCAGTTTTTCCGGTGAAATATAGAGCAGGTTCAGTCTATTTTCCTTTAGTTGCCGGGTGACCTGGAGCTTTTCATCGGCGGTCATTGAACTATTGATGCTGGCGGCAGCAACACCGTTAAGGTTTAAAGTGTCGACCTGGTCTTTCATTAGCGCGATTAACGGTGAGACCACTAGTGCCAGGCAGTTGCTGATTATGGCTGGAATTTGAAAACAGGCTGATTTGCCGCCACCGGTAGGTAGTACCAATAGTGAGTCCTGGCATTTGAGGACCAGGTCGATGGCCTTCTGTTGTAATGGGAGGAAGTTACTATGACCCCAGTACTGTTTCAGGACAGCCGCAGGGGTTGGGTGTGGATTAGTCATGGCTTGAGGTGTGACCCTTAAGCCATTGGTAGAAAAATCGAAAAAGTTGAGCCTTGGTTGAGAATACTGTGGACTTCAATGGTACCCTTGTTTGCATCAATCAGGGTATGGGCAATTGAGAGTCCTAAACCGGTACCTTTGTTCGGACCTCTGGTCGTAAAGAAAGGGTCGAAAATCGTTGGCAGATGTTCCGGGGCAATGCCGCAGCCGGTATCACTGAAATCAATTTTTATCCGTCTCTGTTCCGGTTTGGGAGTGGCACTGATGGCGATAGATCCGCCTTCCGGCATCGCCAGCTGGGCGTTGATCAGGAGGTTGATGAAAATCTGGTCAAGCTGTTGCGGGTCGACCATCAGGTTTGGGAGATTGTCAGGAATGTTAATGGCGAATCCGATGTTTGCAAATCCCTGGCGATGGTTTACGGCATCAATTGATTGTTCGACGATGCTTTGCAGGGAGATCGATTTTGTCTGCGCCGTTTGCGGCCGGCCGTAGGCCAGCAGGTCTCTGGTGATGCGGGAGATCTTGTCGACCTTACCCAGCATGCTGTTGTAACGTTTGAGGTTGGTTTCATCTGTTTGGCCGTTTCTTTCGGCTTTTGCCCTTAAAATCTGTAATTGTCCGGAGATAACGGTCAGGGGATTATTGATTTCATGGGCGGCCCCGGCAGCCAGGCGCCCGACGGTAGCGAGTCGATGTGAGAGGAGCAGGTCGTGATACATCGCTTCACTCAGCCGGTTAAGTTCGGTAATCGATTCTGCCTGTCCTGAGAGTTTTTCACTCATTTGGTAGCGTTCAATTAGTTCGCTAATGCCGGCGGTAAAACGCGAGAGTGCTTCCAGCAGTATGGTCTTGCTGACTCCGCATCGTTCGAGCTGCTGACAATCAATGAAAAGCTGACCGTGAATTACCGGGTTTATGGTCAGTTGCTGGTTGCAGATGGGAACGATTAGAATAGAGGGATACTCCCTGAGCGGAGTAATCCGGCTGTTGCGCAGCAATGCCGTCGGTTTTTTCGTGATCAGGCGTTTCAATATAGCCGTGATCCTGGTCTGCTTTGAAATATTATCAGCTTCCCCGGATATCGGCAGTTCTTTACGCAGCTCTTTGGCGGAAAATTTTCTTTCGCCGAACCGGCCCAGCCAGATGGTTGAGCTGGTTTCGGTCGGGCCCAAACCGCAGAAGGTAAAATCCATCTGACTGCGGCTCAGGCGCAGAGTCTGAGTGATGATTTCATCAATCAGATCACTTCTTTTGGGTCGAGTTGCAACCCTTTGGTTAATCGCGGACAGCCCTTCCAGTAGGCAGTTCTTTAATTCCAGTTCAGCGAGTGTCTTCTCCCTTTCGAGATTGAGCCGTCCCAGTTCCTTGTTGGCTCGGTGAATCGCTGCGAAATAGAGTTCATTGTCGACCGGGTGCAGACAGTTACCGAATTCATGTAAACGGTTATCGACTGTGTGGTAGATGTCGACCAGGGTTTCATGATCAATCCGGAAAAAAGTTTTTAATGATTCAACCGTGTGGGCGTAAGGGGTTGAAGTCGAATAGTCGAGCTCATGGTTGATAAAGTAGCTGGAACCCAGGTTGTAGAGATTACAGATGGCATCAGCCAGACGTACGAGAAGCGGCAGGGACGGAATCTCCTGCCGGGATTCCACCGGAGGCTGATGGTGGAGCCAGACCGCTTCGATTATTGGGGCAGGGAAATTCCAGGCTTCAGTCACCCATTTGCCGATGAGATGATGTGGGGCTCCCAGAACCTCTTTCTCCAACTCCAGCTGCGGCCACTGTGGCTGATCGTCAGCACTAAACTCTTTCAGTCTAGTGATGAACTGTTTGAATTCACTTTCAAGCCGGTGATAAGCTATCAGCTTACCGATATCGTGCAGTAGGCCGGCGACGAAAGCCTCTTCCGGTTTCGGATAGTTAAGCTTTCGAGCAAGAGCCTCACTCGTGTAGGCGCAGGCGACACAATGCTGCCAGAAAGCGGCCATCTCCTGCTCCCGCTTTTTGCCGGCGTGGCTGAAGGTGTCAAAAATAGTGACACTCAAGGCCAGATTGCGCACCTGATTCTTTCCTAAAAGAGAGATGGCGTGGCTGAGATCTTTGACTTCGGTGCTAAGGGCAAATGTCGGGGAGTTAATTAGCGTCAGAATCCGAGCCGAAAGTATCGGATCCTGTTTGATGAGATCAGCCATCTGGTGGAAGTCGGCCAGATCATCAAAACAGGTGTTGATAACCTGACTGGCCAGTGCTGGTAACGGCGGGATATCTTCAAGGTTGCCGAGTCGCTCGATAATATCGTCGTTTTGCAAGGTTTTAAAAGTCTCTTGAATTAATGATTTGTGGTTCTCTAGTGATCCTTAAAGCTAACTCATTAAACGCTGTTATAACAATTTGCTCGAATAATATCAAGCTTATTGTAGTTTATGAATTATATCAGGAACCCGGTTTGCTCTAAGGTCTGAAAAAGTATTTATTGAGACAGGTCTCTGCCGGTAAGCCGGTTTGCCTCTTGATAGATTAGGCCGGAGTGTGTTATTGAGTGTGAGTTTGCAGGAGGTGCTCAGTTTATGATTGAGTATGAATCAGTTTTATAAAGAAAGAGTGTGTGGATGATGGAAAATTGTAATGATGATATGATTGCCGACCTTGGCCAACGTTTGCTGGCGGCTTTGAACGGCAATCCTCGCCTGGTGATTTTGACCCATAACAATCCTGATCCGGATGCCTTTGCTTCGGCTTGTGGTCTGGCGGCAGTGATCGGTACACTCGATCCTGAGTGCCGGGTTCAGATTGCTTACGGCGGAATTGTCGGACGTTCTGAAAATCGGACAATGATGCGGTTTCTGCCTTACAAGGCTGTGCCGTTCGGCCGGATTCGAGGGCGGGACAATGTTGCTTACGCGTTGGTTGATACTCAGCCTAATGCCGGCAATAATGTTTTACCGGAAGATAAAGTTCCGGCCATAGTGATTGACCATCACCCGCGGAAGAAGTCTACTCGTCCCCTCCTGCGCGAGACCCCTTTTGTTGATATTCGCACCGGATACGGATCCTGTACGACCATTGTTACTGAATATATGCAGTGTCTCAAGGTGCCGATTTCATCGGCGCTGGCGACCGTTATGGTCTACGGCATAAGCTCTGAGACCCAGCACCTGGGCCGTGAGGCAAGTCAGCAGGATCGCCTCATCTATAATGAACTGGTGCCTTTGGTTAATATGCGCCGGCTCTCACAGATCGAGTTCAGCCGCCGGCCCCGGGAGCATTTTATTCATACCCGGACGGCCGTAGATAATGCTTTTTTCTATCGTCAGGTGATCGGGTCACGGCTCGGGCCGATTAAGAATCCCGACGTCGTCGCTGAAGTTGCTGATTTTCTGTTGCTGCACGAGAGGATGAGTTGGGCGATAGTGACTGCCTTTTACAAAGGCAAACTGATTATCTCGATCCGGGCCGCTGGTCATCGGGCCCGGGCGGGAAAAGTGGTAACGCAACTGCTCGAGAAAAACGGTGGAACGGCCGGCGGTCATAATCAGGTGGCCGGCGGCCAGCTTGACTGTCAGGGCATGAGTATTGCAGAAATTGCCAAGCTTGATTTAAGTCTGATTATTGATTTTATTGGTAATGTAACTGGAGTTGAGAATGTCAAAATGGTTAAACCGCTAGTTTCGGCCAAGCTCAAAGATCCCTGGATTGACGATGCCGAGTGATTTTTTGCCGGAAGATAATTTGTCAGTTACAACCTTTACTCTGGATGGACATATCTGCTCCATCTTTTCTCCTGAGGGCAATTTAAAAGCTAAAAAAAATCAATTTTCCTGGCCGGAGATAGTCCGGGATCTGTGTGCCGGAGAGGGGCTTGATCCGCGTGCGGCCCAAGCGGGACGGGGTGGTATCTTTTGCTTTTCCGGTAGCCGTTCACCGCAACCGGTGGTCGTGCGGCAATATCGCCATGGCGGTTTGTGGCGGTTTTTTTCTCAGGCGCGGTTTTTTTCTCAAGCGCGTTTTCTGACTGAACTTAGAATTCACAGGAGGGTTGCAGCACTTGGTGTGCCGGTGCCGGAGGCAGTGGCCGTGATCGTTCTCAAGAGAGAGAAATGGGCAGTCTTTGTCAGCGGCTACTTCGTTACCCTGAGGTTGCAGAACAGTCTCACGCTACCCGAATTTCTGGAATCAGTTGAAAGTAAGACCCGTTTACAGATTTTTTTTAAGCTAGGCAGTTACCTGAAAAAGCTACATGCCCACGGCATCTTTTATACCGACATGCATGTTAAGAATATTCTGGTCACCGCTGATGGTGAACCCTGGTTTATCGATTTTGATAAAGCCAAAGAGTTGGCTGCACCTCTCTCCTTTAGTTATCGATTGGCAAATCTCAAGCGTTTCCTGCGTTCACTGGAAAAATACAGTAGTCGTGGTGGCTGCTTGATCGAATCCGACCAGAGCGCCTTTCTCCTGGCCTACGCTCCTGATAGTAACGTTTACACTCAACTTTTTCAGAAGCTTAATCGTGGTCTCTTCTGGCGGCGGCTTGTTTATCGTCTGGGTTGGCTACTTAATCGGAGTTAAGAGGTTTGAGTCAGAGGGCTTGATTTTGCGCCAGCGATCATGCGGCCAGAACCACTGAGCCGGGTCACTGCGGATCTGTTCTTCGATGATATGATTCAGACGTTCAGTATATTCATCCACGATTTCACGACTGTCACCGGTTTTCGGGATGAATATTGGTTCTTTGATCGTAAACCGGTGGTGCAGGGGTCGTATTCTGGTGCTGAAGATCGGAATTACCGGACAGCCGCTCAATCGGCCCAAGACCGCCGGTGAGGGGATGGTTGCCACCTGATGGCCGAAGAATGGTGCCCAGATACGATAGCGTTTTCGGGCTCGTTGATCGATCAACATAGCTATAATACCACCTTTTCTCAGTCTCCTGACCAGGGCTCCGGCACTGCCTTTTTTATCCAGCAGAGTAAAACCCATCTCCTCACGGGTTTTTTTGATGGCGGCATAGAGTCGCGGCTTGTTTTTAATCGGTTTTGCCACACCGGCAATCGGCTTCATGATAACTTTTGAGAAAAAACCTGACAACTCCCAGTTACCGTAGTGGGCGGAGACTAAAATGGCACCGGATTTTTCTGCCTGGATTAAATCCAGATGTTCCAGTCCGGAGACCTCTAAGTTTTGTTGCAGGAGACGGCGATAGGCGGGGTTCTGCAACAGCAGGAGTTCGCAAAGATTATATCCTAGCTGTTGTGCGATTTCATCCTGGAGTTGTAAAGATTCCGGACTTGCTGGTTTAAGCTGTAGAGCGATCTCTAGATTTTTTTCAATTATTTGTCGGTGTCTCCGGTCACAGGTCAGCCATAAACGAACCAGCTGGTGACCCAGTTTGTGAGCATCGGCGACCGGGAGCAGGTTGAATAATGTGCTCGCTGTTTTGAAGGCACTCAGACTTGCGCGGTCACTTAAATCTGTTAAAAGTTTCAACAACTAAAAATTATCCTCTCTGATTTTTAAGATCCAGTCCACCGCCTCACTTATATCGAGGCAGATCTTATCCGGGCTGACCCCGGAAGTCTCCATCAGTTTTAACTCTTCATTTCCGTATCCGGTTTTAACCAGAATGCCTCTGGCGTTGACTTCTTGCGCCATCTTTACATCAATTAATTTATCACCGATAACAAAAGATCTTTCAAGATCAAGAGAGTGTCTCCCGGCGGCTTGAAGCAGAAGTCCCGGAGCCGGTTTGCGGCAGGTGCAGATTTTTCTGTATTGCGCATTACCGACGTCAGGATGATGAGGGCAGTAGAAAAAATCATCGATGTGAGCATTCTTTCGGCCCAGCAATCGGTTCAGCAGCAGATGAGACTGTTTGACAAACTCCTCGGTTATTTTCCCCCGGGCAACACCGGACTGATTGGTTATCAGGATAACCGGTATTCGTTGGCAGTTGAGTTTCAATATTGCCTCTGCGGCGCCGGGCAGAAGTTCGATTTCGTTAAGCCGGCTCAAATAATCAACTTCACGGATAATAGTCCCGTCACGGTCAAGGAATACAGCTCCATTTAGAGTGGTGGCCTGGGTTGTAGATTTATGCATAAGTTTTATCAGGGTAATAATTTCGGCAAAAGTGCAAAAAAACGGTTTTCATCTTCGAGTTTAAGCTCAATCTCGGTAATCCAGATATTATCGCGTAGTTCTTGATCATCTCCGATGACAGCTTTAAGTTTGTCCGCGTCTTTAGCGGTGGTAATCAGGCTGAGATCGCGGCAGATGGTTTTGATGTCGGCAATATCTCTGTCGCTATAGACGTGGTGGTCCTTAAATGAGAGTGATTTTTTTATGTTAAGCCCGGTAGCGGCCAACTGTTTGATGAAATAGTCATTATTTGCAAGCCCCGAGACTGTAGCGAAAGGATTGAGCTTCCGCATCTCCGCCAGCGTCAGGTTCCGGTCACCGTTAATTGCAGTGAATCCTCGGTTCTGATAAGCGGCTCGGAACAGTTTGTGCGGGGTAACATAGTTGGTTACTTCAGCTGCTTGTGCGTAAAATTCCGGATGTCGCTGATCGAATTTGTTAAAGATAACCGCATCCGCCCGATAGAGCCCGGATAACGGTTCACGTAGAAAACCGGCCGGCAGCAGGTAGCGGTTGCCGAAAACCTGTTGGCTGTCAATCATGACGATATTAAACTTCCGGCGCAGGCGTCGATGCTGGAATCCGTCGTCAAGGATAATTATATCAGCCAGATTTTTCCGACAGATAGTTTCCGCTCCGCGTAGCCGATCAGCATCCAGAACCAGAGTAATATCCTTAAGCTGTTGTCGGAGCATTAAAGCCTCATCGCCGATTTTATCGGGGGTGAGTTCGTTTTGCCCTAAATCAGGAGAGATAATTTCCTGTGTCCTTTTATCCTTGCGTCCGTAACCGCGCGAAAGCACCGCGACCCGCAGGCCTTGTGCTTGAAAATAGCGGGTAAGATATGCCACCATCGGGGTTTTGCCGGTACCACCGGTGGTGAGATTGCCGACACAGATTGTTGGAATATCAACGCCTCGGCTCAAACCCGGCAGAAAATCATATGCCAGATTTCGGATTGTCATGATTGCTGCGTAGAGCAGAGAGGTGGGTTTGAGTAGATGAGATGCGGCGGTTTTCAGTTGATCAGGCATTAAAACGCCTCGGCCTACGGTTAGAAAAAAACTTTAATTGCTTAATAGCGGGTGCTGTGCGGGGTCAATCATGATTGCAGGTTAGAGGTGTTGCCGTCTACCCTGTTGGAGAGGTAGCCTTCTACACAGATATCATCATCGAAATTGCGAATGCTAATATCTGTGATAGTGACCGCCTGATCGATGGAGTTAACCCCTTCACCGCTGATCATGCCGAGACTGCCGCGGCCGCCAACCAGAATCGGGGCGTAGAAAAAGCAGATTTTATCAATAATACGGTTGTCCAGTGCCGAGCCGTTGATCTCCGAGCCGCCCTCAATTAAGACTGAGCTGATCCCCCTTTGCGCCAGAATTTTCATCAGTTCTTCCAGATCAAGCTGGCCCAGATCATTGCTGGGCAGGATCAATATATCCTTTACCAGTTTACGATAAGGGGCAAGCTTATCTTCGGGATGCATTCTGGTTGCCAGCAGTACCCGATCTCGACCGTCGGAGCCGAATATCTTAAAATCAAGCGGCGTACGGAGCATTGAGTCGACGATAATCCGATAGGGGTTGCGCAGGATTTCACCCGGTAGCCGGGCGGTCAGTCGGGGATTGTCTTTGAGCAGGGTGCCGATGCCGATTAAAATGGCATCATGTGCAGCCCGTAGTTGATGGACGTAGTTGCGTGATTTTTCGTTGGTGATCCACTGTGAGTGACCGCTCCGAGTTGCGATCCGACCGTCCAGACTGGCGGCTGATTTGAGAGTGACAAAAGGACGTTTGGTGGTGATAAATTTATTCCAGAACTCATTCAGTTGGCGGCATTTTTCCTCTAAAAGTCCGGTTTCAACCGTAATCCCGGCGGCTTTCAGGAAATCGGCACCCCGGCCCGCGACCTCAGGGTTAGGATCTAAGGTGCCGATGAAAACCCGACGAATACCGGCTTTGATAATGGCTTTTGTGCAGGGCGGGGTTCGACCCTGATGATTACAGGGCTCCAGGGTAACGTAGAGATCAGCGTCCCGGGCCCGGTCGCCGGCTTCCCGCAGGGCAAAAACCTCAGCATGAGGTTCTCCGGCCCGGGGATGAAAGCCGGAACCGACAACCTCTCCCTGGGCGACGATAACACAGCCGACCAGCGGATTCGGTGAAGTCAGTCCCGTAGCGCTAAGGGCCAGAGCCATAGCCCGCCGCATGAAGGTTAGATCTGATTCGGTAAAATCAGGCATGATCAGGGTGCTTTTTTCCTGGTATTTTGTTTGAGAAGGCCTTGTAATTCATGCATGAATTCACCGATATCCTTGAATTGCCGGTAAACCGAAGCAAAACGGATATAAGCGACTTCATCCAAATCTTTCAAGGCTGCCATTATATGTTCGCCGATAAGGGCTACCGGAACTTCCTTTTTCCCAGTTTCCAGAAGAACCTGCTCAAGTTCATTTAAAAGTTCTTCGATCTGCTCCTGGCTGACAGCTCTTTTCTCGCAGGCTTTTAAGATTCCCTTTTCAACCTTATGGCGGTCGTAACTGGCTCGGCTGGAGTCACGTTTTATAACCATAGGCAGGGAAATTTCAACCCTTTCAATCGTGCTGAAACGTTTATTGCAGGAGAGGCATTCACGGCGCCGGCGAATAATACTTGAATCTTTGGCGGTGCGTGAATCTATGACTTTATCTTCAGTGAAATTACAGAAAGGACATCTCATTTTAAGAGTTTTCTTTACTGTCCAGAATGACTACCTTAAGCCCGGCTTCATCCAGCATTTCAGCTGCCAGGTCATCCGGGTAGACACTGCCGATGATAATCTTTTTCAAGCCCGCGTTGATAATCATCTTGGCACAGATGATACAGGGTTGGTTGGTACAGTAAATCTCCCCAGACTCAATTGAAACTCCGTGATAAGAGGCTTGGACGATGGCATTCTGTTCAGCATGTATGCCCCGGCAGAGTTCATGGCGCTGGCCTGAGGGGATTCCTAGCTCATCACGCAGGCAACCCCTTTCCAGGCAGTGTCGGATACCAGTCGGGGTGCCGTTGTAGCCGGTGGTGAGGATGCGGTTGTCTTTAACTATGAGGGCTCCGACTTTGCGTCTGATACAGGTCGAACGGGTGGCAACAAGTTCGGCAATATCCATAAAATAAGTTTGCCAGTCGGGTCGTTTAGGAGTCGGCGTGCTCATCATTAAATCCTTGGTGGTAATTATTAAGTATTCAGATTTTGGCGGAGCTTAATATTCATATAAGCCATCGCTACCCGGCCAAAAATTCTAAAGCAGATAACTATAGACCGGGAACCGGCTGCAGAGGTTACGAATAGTTGCCCGGGTCTCTTCGATTACCGAATTTTTTTTCGGGTGGTTCAGAACCGCAAAAATAGAGTCGGCAATGATTTCCATTTCCGCTTCACGCATTCCCCGGGTTGAGGCGATCGGAGTGCCGATGCGAATGCCGCTGGGATCGGTCGGGGTTCGCGGGTCAAAGGGGATACCATTTTTATTGATCGTAATTCCAGCTTGGTCCAGAGCCGCTTCAGCTCCCTTACCTTTAACCGGGAGATCGGTCAAATCAATCAGAAACAGGTGATTGTCCGTACCTCCAGAGACGATACGAAGACCCTTTTTCTGGAGTTTGTCAGCCAGAAATGCGGCATTGACCACCGTCTGTTTCTGGGTTGCGATAAATTCCGGACTTGTAGCCTCCTTGAAAGCGACAGCTTTCCCGGCGATTGTGTGCATCAGGGGGCCGCCCTGCAGGCCGGGAAAGATTGCCTTGTCGATTTTAGCAGCATATTGCTGCCGGCACAAAATCATTCCGCCCCGGGGGCCGCGCAGAGTCTTATGGGTTGTGGTTGTGACAAAATCTGCATAAGGAACCGGTGAGGGGTGGGCGCCGGCAACTACCAGGCCGGCGATGTGAGCAATGTCTACCATCATCATTGCCCCGATTTTATCAGCAATGGCGCGGAAACGGGGGAAATCAAGAGTCCTGGAATAGGAACTGGCCCCGACGACAATCAGTTTCGGTCTCTCTCGCAGAGCGATCGCTTCAATCTCATCATAATCAAGTTTTTCACTTTGACGATCTACACCGTAGTAGGTAGATTGGTAAAACTTTCCGGAAAAACTTACTGCTGCACCATGGGTCAGGTGTCCGCCATGGGCCAGATTCATTCCCAGGATTTTATCTCCCGGCTGTAAAACGCTGAAGTAGACGGCCATGTTAGCACTCGAGCCGGAGAGTGGCTGGACGTTGGCATGTTCGGCTCCGAAGAGGGCGCAGGCTCGGTCGATAGCCAGTTGTTCAGCCTGATCGACAAACTGGCAGCCACCGTAGTAGCGTTTGCCCGGGTAACCTTCAGCATACTTATTGGTTAAAACACTGCCTTGAGCTTCAAACACCGCCTGACTGACACAGTTTTCGGAGGCGATCATAATCAGCTTGCTCTCCTCACGTTCAGTTTCCTGTGTGATAATCCGGCTGATCTCGGGATCAACTTGATGCAGAGGGGCGGTGATATCCCTGGCAGAATTGGGATTGCGGTTTTCAATTAAGTCCAGCCGGCGCTGGTGACGGCCATTTTCATACTTGCATTCGAGCCAGGTCTGTACCAGTTTTAGTGCGGCTGCCGGTTCCAGAACCCGCCCGCCCAAAACGATAATATTGGCGTTGTTGTGCTCTTTCGCCATTCGGGCCGTGAATTGATTGTGCACCAGGGCCGCCCGGATATTCCGGTGGCGATTGGCGGTAATCGACATGCCGATACCGGTACCGCAGATCAGAATACCTGAAGTTCCCGGGCGGGACGCTACCTGACCGGCCAGCAGATGAGCAAAATCGGGATAGTCAACCGACTCCTCGGAGTAGGTGCCTAGATCTTTAAGCAGAGTACCATCCGTCAGATTTGCTTTGATAAATTCTTTGAGAGCGAAACCACCATGATCGCTGGCGATAAACAGAGTTTTGGGGTTGTTGTCAGGCATTATGGAGGTCTCTTGTTTTTTTTGATGTATTATTTGTGAAATCTAAATAGATAAGTAAAAAATTTGAGCTTGGGCGTTGTCGAGGTACATTTTTCGTGTTTCCGGGGGAATTTTATCCCGGGGAGTTATCTTTCAAGTTAATATGCAGAAAAAGCCAACGTCGCATTAGTTCCCCCGAAACCGAATGAGTTGCTGATTACTTTTTTGACTGGTGCTTCCACAGCTTTATTGGGGACGTAGTTGAGGTCACACTCGGGGTCGGGATTGTCAAGATTGATGGTTGGTGGCACTTTACCGTCACGGATGGCAAGAATCGAGTAGATTGCTTCAACCGCACCGGTACCGCCAAGCATATGGCCGGTCATAGATTTGCTTGAGCTGATGAGCAGCTTTTTGGCATATTCCCCGAAAACTTTTTTGATTGCCTGGGTTTCATAAAGATCATTGAAGTAGGTTGAAGTGCCGTGGGCATTAATGTAATTAATTTCGTCCGGTCTGAATCCCGCATCGCGCAGAGCCATCTCCATCGAGGACGCCGCTCCGACACCTCCGGGTGCCGGTGAAGCGATATGATAGGCATCACATGTACAGCCGTAACCTGTCAGCTCAGCGATAATTGGCGCACCCCGTTTCAGAGCAAATTCAAGTTCCTCCAGGATGAGCACACCCGCACCCTCAGCTGGAACAAAACCGTCCCGATCCCGGTCAAATGGACGACTGGCTTTGGTAGGCTCGTCATTTCTGGTTGAGAGGGCTTTCATTGCATTAAAGCCGCCCACACTCAGAGGGGTAACTGCCGCTTCAGTGCCGCCGCTGATCATTACATCACAGTCGCCGCGCTGAATGATTTTCATGCCTTCGCCGATCGAATGGGTTCCCGTGGCGCACGCGGTGCCAACCGAGATGTTGGGTCCTTTGGCTTGATGCTTAATCGCAATATTGCCAGAGGCAAGATTGCCGATTATCATCGGAATAAAAAAAGGAGTTATCCGCCGGGGACCCTTTTCTAGTAGCACTTTGTGATACTGTTCAATGCAGCCAAGGCCGCCAAGTCCAGCTCCGACTGAGACCCCGAGGCGGGGGCTTAAACTCGGTGTAATCTCGAGTTTTGCCATGGTTATGGCCATGTCGGCGGAGGCAACCGCAAACTGGATAAAATAATCCATCTTTTTGGTGTCTTTGGCATCAATAAAATCAGTTGCCTCAAAATCTGTTATCTGTCCCGCAATTTTAGTGGCAAATTTATCCGTATCAAATCGAGTTATCGGGCTAACGCCTGACTTCCCTGCCAGCAGGTTAGACCAATTTTTTTTGACCCCGGTTCCCAGGGGGGTAACCATGCCAACTCCGGTTACGACGACTCTACGTTTCACTTGTACACCTCTTTGTCACATGATTTTCTAAGTTTTTATTTGTTTGGGAAGGCAACTGCATGTTAGAGATTCTAAAACTATGGCTTTCTATCGACAATAACGACAATTGTAAAGAAAAAAACGCCTCTTCCCATAAGGAGGAGGCGTCTTTTATCAGTTACTTTTATCGTTTTCGCATTGTTCCGGGAAGCTTAAGCTCCCGAGTGATCTTAAGAAGTGTGCTGATTGACGAAATCTATCGCTTTCTGTACAGTTGTAATCTTTTCGGCATCTTCATCGGAAATCTCAATGCCATACTCCTCCTCAAAGGCCATGACCAGCTCAACTGTATCCAGAGAGTCAGCCCCCAGGTCATCAATAAATGATGCCTCGTTGCTGATCTCGTTCACATCATTAAGACCCAATTTTTCCGCAATAATTTCTTTGATTTTTACTTCGATCGACATTCTGTGTTCTCCTTGACTTTAAGTTTGAAAATTTAATCGACAGCTGCGGGGTTACAGATGCAGTTGCCTGGTGTTAATTGTTCGTTAAGCTATTAACATGCCGCCGTCAACCTGCAGGACCTGGCCAGTAATATAGTCAGCCATGGGTGAAAGCAGGAAGAGAACGGCATTACACACATCATTAACTGTGCCCAGGCGATTTACCGGGATAATTTCTTTAATCTTATCCTGGGCTTTTTCATCCATCGATTCGGTCATTTCTGTCTGGATATAGCCCGGAGCAATGAGATTGCTGGTGATATTTCTGGAAGCGACTTCACGAGCCAGACTCCGTCCAAATCCGATAATTCCAGCCTTGGCGGCGGCATAGTTGGCCTGACCGCTGTTGCCCATAAGTCCAATAACCGATGAGAGCGATATTATCCGGCCATAACGTTTTTTGATCATCCCGCGAATGACGGCTTTACTGCAGTTGAAGCAGCCTTTAAGATTGACCGCCATGACTTCATCCCAGTCGCTCTCTTTCAAACGCATTAGAAGGTTGTCACGGGTGATGCCGGCATTATTTATAAGAAAGTCAATCTGGCCGGCAACGGTTAAAATGTCAGCGACCATATCACCGCAGGCTTTAAAATCAGAGACATCAACCTGGTAGAATGAAACTTTGTCCGCATCCGCAGGCAGAGTCGCATTGATTGACTCTGAAACCTGATTGCCAAGTTCCGGATTAGTGCCGCAAAAAAAGACCTGAGCTCCATGTCGGGCCAGAGTTGTGACCAGTTCTCTGCCGATACCCCGGGTACCACCGGTCACCAGGGCTACTTTGCCAGTAAAATCAAAAGGATCAGTCATTTATGTGTAACTCACAGCAATTTTTTCAAGGTCACTGGGGGTAGCCAGATTAAAGGTTTTAATCTGGCGGTTAATGCGTCGCATAAGCCCGGCCAGAACCCGGCCGGGGCCAATCTCTATAATATTGGTTACTCCCTGGTCGATCGCCAGAACCATTGATTCTTCCCAACGTACCGCATTGCTGACCTGCTTGATCAGAAGATGGCGGACATTGGCCGTGCTGTAATTTGCCACTGCATCGACGTTGGAGATGACCGGTATTTGGGGTTCGTTAACTTTAACCTCACTGAATCGATCCGCAAGTTTTTCGGCTGCGGGTTGCATCAGTGAACAGTGGAACGGGGCACTTACCGGCAGTTTTACGACCCGGCTGGCTCCCGCCTTCTGAGCTTTTTCAGCCGCATCCATAATCGCCGGAGTATGTCCGGAGATAACTATCTGGCCGGGGCAGTTGTAATTAGCCGGTTCGACAATGTTATCACTTTTATGGTCGGATGCGTCAGCGCAGATATCTCTGACTTGAGGGGGTGTCATGCCCATGACTGCAGCCATCGTTCCCAAGCCAACTGGAACCGCAGTCTGCATGAAATTACCGCGGGCTCTCACCACTCGGACAGCGTCAAAAAATGAGATTGTCCCGGCCGTGACCAGAGCTGAATATTCACCCAGACTGTGACCTGCGGCAAGGATCGGTTTTATGTTGAACTGAGCTCGCATAACCCGGTAGGCGGCGATACTGGTCGTGAGGATGGCCGGTTGGGTATTGGCGGTCTGGTTGAGCTCTTCGGGGGGGCTGTTAAAACAGATTTCAGTAAGGTCTTCACCCAGAGCTTCACTGGCTTCGGCAAAGGTTTCCCGAGCTTCAGAAAAACTATCATAAAGCTCTTTCCCCATGCCTATATGTTGCGATCCCTGTCCGGGAAATACGAATGCAGTCTTATGGTCGTTGCTGTCCAATGTGGTCTCCCTGTATCAGATTAGCAAGGCTTTTTGTCTGTTTGGAACATGGTATTTTATTCAAACAAACCACATTATAAAGGTTTTATGGGGTATTTGTCAATAAAAACCGACTAATCCATATTGTCCTGGTTGTCATCGGACTCAGAGTCTTTGGTAATTATGCGTTCTTTTATCTGGTTCCAGATCTTCTTTTTGGGAAGAAGTTTCTGGATTTCATGGTTCTTTTCAAGCTCGTTTAACATGTGAAGATTGACTTGCTTATCGGCAAATTCGGCACAGAGGCGGATACCGTTTTTTATTGATTTACGACAGGATGAACCATGTGCGATAAAACAATTACCGTTGATTCCCAGAAGTGGTGCTCCGCCGACTTCTGAATAGTCAATCCGTTGTTTCATGTCTTTAAGACCGTTTTTGCAGAGCCAGGCGCCAAGCTTTCGGGTGGTGCTGGAGGTTAGCTCTTCACGCATGATTTCAATCATGGCAAGACCCAGGCTCTCAGATGTTTTCAGGACAATATTTCCAACAAAGCCGTCACAGACGATTACATCCAGCTCACCGGGATATATATCCCGGCCTTCAACCGGGCCCAAGTAGTTTAGGGGACTGTTTTTTAAGAGCTCATTGGTGGCTCGGGTTAACTCGTTACCTTTGCTCTCTTCCTCACCATTGCTCAAAAGGCCGACTTTGGGTAATTTACGGTTCATGACCCACTGGGCATAGACACTTCCCATAATCGCGAATTGGGCCAGGTGCAGGGGGTCACAGTCAACGTTGCCGCCGACATCGAGAATGGCTACAGGCTCTTTCAGAGTAGGCAGGCAGGTGGCAATTGCTGGTCGATCTATACCTTTGAGTTTTTTCAGGGTGACCATGGCAATCGCCATAGTTGCTCCCGAATTACCGGCTGAGATAAAGCCCTGAGCCCGGCCGTCACGAACCAGTCTCAGGCCGACCGCAATCGATGATTCACGTTTGCGGCGCATCGCCTTGCTGGGTGAATCATCCATGGTTACGACTTCGGCTGCCGGCTGGATGAAGACCGGCAGATTTTTGATGTCGTGTTTAGCTAATTCACTTTCAATTCGATCTTGAATTCCGACCAGAATGATCTGCAGATTGAGATCCTTCGCTGCGGCAACCGCGCCGGCGACGATCTCTTGCGGGGCTTGGTCTCCGCCCATGGCATCAACTGCAATTTTCATGGGCGACCTTATTTTTGTGGAGGTTGGCTAGCTATGGTCTTTTTTTCACATAGCCATGACCGAGAAAAGTGTGTGATCCCCGTGCCACTTTCGAAACGAGGAATCATGGGGCCTAATCTACTTCAATAAAGGTTTCGCCTTTATAGGTGCCACAGGATGAACAGACCCGGTGGGGGACGGTTGTAGCCTGACAATTGGGGCAGGTGTTGGTTTGCGGGGCCGAGATCGCCAGATGAGAACGACGTTGTCTTTTTCTTGCTTTGGATGTTTTTCTTTTGGGTACAGCCATTATCTTTCTCCGGTAATAAAAGTGTTATTTTCAGACGCTCTGTATGGTCTCGAACAAGTTTCTTGAGACATAAGACGGGAAGTCTGCTTAGAAATAAAAAAGCGCCGTATATTATATTGATACTCTTTAATTGTCAAGTCTTAAAATATCGTTCAGTCATCAATTACCTGGTGGTGCAGATCAATGATACTGTGATCATTCGCGCGAATATAATCCAGGGTTGATTTAACCCGAAATTGAGCCTTGTTTATGAAAATTTCAGCAATATTGGCTTTGCGTTCTGATTGTATTCCATCCCGGCAGAGCAGGTAGGCGTGGATGACATCGCAAGTCATATTAACCAGGCGGCTGGTGTGATACTCCTGAAAAGTTGAATCACTTTTGTCTTTAATGAAAGAGATGGCCATTTCCAGGTTAGCCCGCATTTTCTGAGCCGTTTTAAAGATCTCTCCGAGTTGGGAAAATTTGTAATTATCTTCATATTCACTGAGTCTTTCAGAGACAACTCCGGCAATAATTCCACCTAAGGCAGCAATCGCCTGCAACTGCGTGGTGCCCTCATAAATATTGGTAATGCGGGCATCCCGGTAATGACGTTCGACATCAAATTCCTTGGTGAAGCCGACTCCGGCATGAATCTGAATGGCATCGTAGGTGACTTTGTTAGCCATCTCGGCAGCGTAACTCTTGACCAGCGGTGTGAAGAGTGAAGCCAATCGGGTATAGCGTTTAAGGTCAGCTTTCAGGTCAGCGGCCCGATCGGGGTGGTTTTCGATGCGGTCTTCGATGCCTTCTTTGATATCGACAATCTTGGAGGTTTCAAAAACCAGTGAACGGGTGGCTTCGATCGTGACTTTCATCTCCGTCAGCATCTCATAAATGACGGCGAAATTCCGGATTGGCTGCTTAAACTGAGCCCGGTCATTCGCGTAAGCATAAGCCTTGCGGTAAGCAGCTTCGGCAATGCCTACCGATTGGGCGGCCACTGCGAGCCGGGCCCCGTTCATCAGATAGATAGTATATTTAATCAATCCCAGTTTGCGTTTTCCAAGAAGTTCCGCTCTGGCGTTGTTGAACTGGAGCTCGCAGGTTGGAGAACCGGTGATACCGAGTTTGTGCTCGATCCGGCGAACTTTCATGTCATGGTCACGTTCGTAGATGAAAAGTGAAAGTCCTCGGCCGCTGGTTGAACCTTCTTCGGTACGGGCCATGACCAGAGAAATATCACCGCAACCGTTGGTGATGAATCGTTTAACGCCGTTAAGACGCCAGGTGCCGTTTTCATCCTGATGCGCACGCAGGGCGACCGACTGCAGGTCTGAGCCGGAGTCGGGTTCGGTCAGGGCCATTGAACCCATGACTTCGCCGGTTGCAAAGCGCGGCAGATATTTTTCTTTCTGCTCCTCGGAACCGAATTTGCCGATGGTGTCGCTTAATCCTTGAAGACCGAAAACCAGCATTAGTGAAGCATCAGCCCGGGAGATCATTTCGATAGCTGCCGAAAAGATTGTTATCGGCATATTGATGCCGCCATACTGGCGCGGCATTGTAAACCCGGCCAGGTCGGCCTGGTTGATACGTTCAATCGACTCCCGAATACCTCGCGGGTAGGTTACCTCGCCATCGGCAAACTGGGCTTCCTCTTCATCAACCTCACGCGCCCGGGGGTCGGCAAACTCACCGGCAATTTCACCGACAATTTCCAGAACCCGGTCATAGTTGTCCAAGGCGTCGGCGGTATCTTTGGGGGCGTATGGGAACTCTTCCTTATCTTTGAAACCATCCTCTTTCAGATCGATTACCCGGTCTAAATCGAGGTTTTTCATATGAAAAAGTATGTCGGCGTTATCTCGATAAAAATTTACCATTTTATCACTACTCCTTAGGCTTTCTTGTAGGCCTTGATCATCTTGGTCAGGATATCTTTGACATCGCCGATAATACCGTAGTGGGCGATAGCGAAAATCGGGGCATGGGGGTCTTTGTTGATGGCGATGATTCGTTTGGCCTCGGACATCCCGGCCCGGTGCTGAATCTGTCCGGAGATGCCGCAGGCGATATAGAGATTGGGGCGTACGGTAATGCCGGTTTGACCGACCTGGTGATCCTTGTCGAGAATACCGGAATCGACTACCGGCCGGGAACAGCCTAATTCACCGCATAACGCGTGGGCTAAATTCTGAGCCAGAGCAATCGCCTCGGGATCTGAAGCCCCCATGCCGGCAGAAACAATAACCTGAGCGGCTTTAAGGTTGACAGCCTTTTCTTCGCTGATGACCTCAAGTACTTCAGTCAGAAAATCGTCATTGTTGACCTGGCAGGCCTCGCTGATGATCTCGACGGTCAGATCGGGGTTCGGGGTTACCATCTTCATTACGCCTTCGCGAACGGTCGCCATACTCGGCACACTTTCCGGGGAGACGATTGTTGCAATGATATTACCACCGAAAGCCGGGCGAATCTGGAGCAGGATATCCTGGTAGACCTTATCCTTGATTTTATGCTCGCCGATTTTCAGGTCGGTACAGTCGGCTGTCAATCCGCATTTCAAAGCGGAAGCAACCCTGGGGGCGACATCACGGCCCATGGTCGTGGCCCCGAAGAGAACGATGCCGGGGTTGTGCGCCTGGATCGTGCTGACAACTATCTTGGCGTATGGGATCGACGTGAAATGGTTGAGGCGCATATCATCTATATAGTAGACTCTCTGGCAGCCGTAATGGCCTAAAACTGAAAGCTCGTCAATAAGATTGTGGCCGATAGCGACAGCTTCAACCTGTACTCCAAGTTTCTTGGCGAGATCTGTGGCGGCACCGAGTAATTCAAGACTGACTTCAGCAATTTTGCCGGCCCGCGACTCAATGAAAACCATTACATTTTTTTTATTGTTCATTTTTTTTAATAGCTCCTGCTGCATTTAGATCGCGATATCTTCTTTGATCGTAAAAACCGGGTGCGAAAAAGGGTTACGTTATCAACCGATAATATTTTCACTGACCAGTTCATTCATCAGGTTGGTAATTGCAATGTCACTGTTGGCGACCTGACGGCTTTCGCAGCCGGTAAGAACCACACTTTGGATTTTTTTGACCTTAGTTGGTGAGCCGGAGAGACCGCATTGAACCGGGTCGGCTTTGATGGCTTCAACATTCCACTCTTTGACATGGCTTAAAATGCTGCAGCTTTCAGCCGCCATATAGCTTTCGTGGTAAGATGAATTGCAGATCTCTTTGCCGATGTTTTTGTAGGTCATTACTTTCTTGGCATTAGCTGAACGAGGCTCATTGGCGCTGGCAGTGATGGTCAGAAGGGCCGGAAAATCGCTTTTGACAATCTCGTAACCATCTTCTACCGAACGTTTTGCGGTAATCGATTTGTTATCGATCTCAGTCACCGCGGCGACGCAGGTGAGCTGGTTGATTTCCAGTTTTTCGGCAATCTGCGGCCCGACCTGAGCCGTGTCACCATCAATCGCCTGCCGGCCGCAGAGGATCAGATCGTACTTGCCAACCTGCTCAATAGCGCATTTCAAGGCATAAGAGGTCGCCAGGGTGTCGGCTCCGGCGAAGCGTCGGTCGGAGATAAGAATAGCATCGTCAGCACCCCGGTAGAGGCACTCTTTCAAGACCTCAACCGCATTCGGCGGACCCATTGAGATACAGGTGATGTGGCCGCCGGTTCTCTCCTTGAGTTTTAATGCTTCTTCCAAAGCATTAAGGTCTTCGGGATTGAAAATGGTCGGCAGAGCGGCACGGTTTACGGTGCCATCATCTTTCATGGCATCACCGGTCACGTTGTGAGTGTCGGGAACCTGTTTGACGGTTACAATCATTCGTAAATCCATGAATGATACCTCGCTTATCCTGAATGTAAAAGTTAACTTTGTTACAATCGTTTTTTCATAATAATCTATGCCAAGGGCGGCTACTTAGCAAACTAGTAAGGAAAAGACAAGAAAAAGTGTGTTTTCCAAGTCTTGGCAAGTACCATTAATCGAGCTATGAGTTTTCCAGTATAGATGCTTTGTGGCAGTATTATTAGGGATATATTTATATCCTATCATGCGAGTTTTTGAATATATAAATATCTGAATTTATTAATAATATTTTTTTCACAAAAAATTAAGAACCAGCTAATTTTATTATTGACAGAAGTAATAATATCAATTAGAGCTATTATTAAAATTGACTTATTGTTCAGAGCTATCTGACTTGTTAAGTATATGTTAATGTTTACAAAGGAGGTGGATTATTCGGTCGAGTCAAGATTTATTGTACGATTTGATTGTTTCAAGCAGGAGAGAGTAGCATCTTGTAAATCCGGTCATCTGCAATCTCGTGGGGAGCGGAAAAAGATCTATTTAATAGGGAGAAGAGAGGGGTTATGAAAATGAAAAGAAATTGGCTTTTGCTGGGTGCAGGGTTGCTGATGGTGCTGGCATTGACCATCACGGCCTGTACGACTTTGAGTGATCAAAGGGCCAGCGTCCTCAAGTTGCCGGTTCCTGTAGAGGGAGCCCAGTTTGCCGGGAGTGAGGCCTGTGCCGACTGCCATGAGGAACTGATGGCAACATTCGCCGGCTCAATCCATGATCGGATTTTAGCCAAAGAGACCGCTATCGGGATGAAAGGCTGTGAGACCTGTCATGGTCCCGCGAGTCTGCATATGGATTCTGAAGATCCGGAGCAGATCATCACCTTTGAATCACTTGATGCCGGAACTGCTTCGGCAGTCTGTCTCCGTTGTCACAGTGACGGTGCCCATTTTGACTGGGCTGGTACTTCGCATCCGATGAATGATGTTGGTTGCCTCAGTTGCCATAAAATCCATAATCCGCCAGTGGCGGCAAATTCGCTGGAAAGAGCTGAGCCTGAACTCTGTTATGAGTGTCATGC
>JAOZQE010000109.1 GCA_029932385.1 bacterium
ACAACAACGCAGGATATCGGAACTTTTTACAACGCCATCATACTTTTTCGATCTCTTCCGTCCCGAAAAAACCATAAGGCTTGACCATCAGGATAATAACCAGAACAACAAAGGGAATTACCTCTTTGGTTCCGCCGCCGACGATGGGGTCGATATAACCTCCGGTCATCGCTTCGAGGACACCGATAAGCAAACCGCCGACAATCGCCCCGGGAATACTGTCAAGCCCGCCTAAGATTACGGCCGGAAAAACTTTCAGTCCGAAAAAGCCTAAGGAGACATTAACAACATTGATATTACCGAGGAAAACCCCGCCGACACCGGCGACCAGAAAAGCGATACACCAGGCCATGGCAAAAACTTTTTTAACACTGATACCCATCGAGAGGGCGGCCTGCTGATCGTCAGCCACGGCGCGCATGGCAATCCCCGATGATGAATAACGAAAAAAGAGGGTAAACATAGCAAGAAAGAGCATGGCGAAACCGACACACCAGATATAGACCTGGGAGATTACCACCGGCCCTAAATGAATCGGCACCTGAGAAAATATCTGTGGATAGACCCGGTTATTGGGCCCCCAAATAACCAGCACAACACACTTCAAAACACTGGAGAGACCGATGGTCAGCATGATAATTGAGATAATCGGCTCGCCGATCATCGGCCGTAACGCCAAGCGTTCAATTATCAATCCTAGAACCACGGTAACCAGCATGGTCAGAACAAAAGCAATCCAGAATGGAATATGGAGTTGAGCCACCATCGCCAAGCAGACGTAGGCGCCAACCATGAGAAACTCACCCTGGGCAAAATTGATGACGCCGGTAGCCTTGTAGATCAGTACGAACCCCAAAGCCACCAGGGCATAGATACTGCCGACCACAATTCCACTCACCAACAGTTGAAGAAAAAAATCCATCGTGTCAATCGCCTCCTGAAAAACCGGATTTAAACCGGCTATTTAGTGCCTGTACAAAATAATTGTGAGCAGTATTAAAAACTTTTTACCTTAACATCAGTCTCTAACTTCCTGGTTTTGCCATCCTGATACTTGATAATCGTCTCGATATGGATAAGATCCTTATCGGCGTACATTCCTTCGATGATATCGCTGTATTTTTCATCAACAAAACGGCGCCGCACCTTACGGGTTCGAGTCAGCTCATCATCATCGGCATCAAGTTCTTTGTAGAGCAGAATAAACTTGTGGACTCGGGCCGCCTCGGGCAGACTTTCATTGACCTTGGCAACCTCTTCCTGGATCATGCCGTAGATCGGATCCTGGGAGGCTAAGTCAGTGTAGGTCGTATAAGCCATGCGGTTATTTTCAGCCCATTTGCCGACAATCTCAAAATCGATACAGACCATGGCCACAATATATTTGCGCTCGTGCCCAATCGCTACGGCCTCTTTTATATAAGGACTGAATTTAAGTTTGTTTTCAATAAACTGCGGCGAGAATTTGGTGCCATCGGATAAGGTCATAACATCCTTGACCCGATCGATAACTACCAAATGGCCCTTATCATCAAAATAGCCGGCATCGCCGGAGTGGAGCCAGCCATCGACAATGGTCTCGTCAGTGGCCTTCTGGTTCTCATAATAGCCCATAAAAAGAGATGAGCTGCGGGAGATAATTTCACCCTCTTCGGTAATCTTAATCTCGGCCCCGGGTATCGGCATGCCGACGGAATCGAAATCGACATCACCGTCACGATGAATACAGGAGATTCCGGAGATCTCGGTCTGACCGTAGATCTGTTTGAGATTGACACCTAAAGCGTGAAAGAAACGGAATGTATCCGGGCCCAAGGCGGCCCCTCCGGTCGAAGCACTGCGGATATGAGTAAAACCGAGACGATCCTTCAAAGCCCGAAAAACCAGACAGTAGGCGATCCCGTATTTGACCTTATCCATCAGGGTTGGAGTTTTTTTCTGAAACTTGAGATCAGCCCAATGATAGCCGATGGGCAGGCATTTATCATAGACAAAACGCTTGAACCGCGAAGCGTCCATGATCTTGACCTGAACCATCGCCGCCATATTCTCCCAGACCCGAGGCGGTGAGAACATAACATGGGGGCCGATTTCCCGAACATTATCCTGGGCGGTTTCCGGTTTTTCCGGGAAATTGACCGTAAAACCGAAAAGCAGAGAGCTTGAGATTGCCATCATCTGTTCGCCAATCCAGGGCAGCGGCAGAAAGGAGACAAACTCGTCACTTTCGTATTTTTTATCAACCTCGCCCAGGTTATGAGCCATCTGCACCATATTTCTATGGCTCAAGAGAGATAGCTTGGGATCACCGGTGGTTCCCGAAGTGGTACAGATAGAGGCGGCATCCTCTTCCTTGGTAGCTGCAACCTGGAGATCGAAAAAATCAGGATTCTCCTCTTCATAACGCCGCCCCATCTCCTCAACATCCGGAAAATAGAGGAGCTTGGGCTCATCATATGTCCGCATACCCTTGGGGTCGTGATAGATAATATACTCAACCGAAGGCAGCTCATCCTGCATATCAATAATCTTGTCGCACTGCTCCTGATCCTCGGCAATGACAAACTTTGACTGCGAGAGATTAATGATATAGGAGACCTCTTTCAGGATTGAATCCTGATAGATGCCGACCGGGATCGCCCCAACGCACTGGGCCGAGAGTTCGGCATAGATCCATTCCGGCCGGTTGTCACCGATAATCGAAACCTTATCATTCTTTTTCAGGCCCAGCGAGACCATGCCGAGACAAAAATACTTGACATGATCATAGTACTCCTGCCAGGTAAAACTCTGCCAGATGCCGTAATCTTTTTCCCTTAAAGCGTGCTTGCTATGACCAAATTTTTCGGCCTGCTGTTTTAAGAGTTTGGGTAGGGTATCCCCCGTTATAAGCTCCATAAATATCCTCTAACCCGCCCGTCCGGCGAGAAAAACCGAATCTTCATCGCCAAGATAAGCGCTAATTACTACCGGATTCTCCTGAATTTCCTGCGGGGTTCCGGTAGCCAGCAATTCACCAAAATTAAGCACCGTCACCTTATCGGAGATATCCATGACGACGCCCATATCATGCTCAATCAGAAGTACCGTAGTATTCCGTTCCTGATTAATATCAAGAATAAAGCGGGCCATATCTTCAGTCTCTTCCAGGTTCATCCCGGCCATCGGCTCATCCAGCAATAAAAGCTCCGGCTCCAAAGCCAGGGCCCGGCCCAGCTCGAGACGCTTCTGCAAACCGTAAGAGAGCGTGCCGACCGGGGTTTTGCGGATATGTTCAATTTCAAGAAAATCGATCAGATCCTCAACAAACTCACGATGACGCAACTCCTCTTTTTGGGATTTACCAAAAAAGAGACCGCCGCTGAAAAGTCCGCTACTCATATGGATATGACGTCCGAGAAGAAGATTATCAATGACCGTCATCCCCTTGAAAAGCTCAACATTCTGGAAACTGCGGGCAATTCCTAAAGGAGCTATCTTGTACGGAGCCAGATGGGTAATATCCTGACCTTTGTAGAGGATACGTCCGCGCTGAGGTCGATAAAGACCACTGATAACATTAAACATACTCGATTTACCCGCCCCATTAGGACCGATAACCGAGTAAATTTCCCCTTTCTCTACCTTAAAGCCGACACTGAGCAAGGCGTTCACTCCGCCAAAACTCAAGGAGATATCTTCGGCTTCCAGTAAAATCTGGGGTTCAGGTGCTGCATTCTCTGCCTGCATAAATCTTTTCACCGCCTTAAAAAATCTAGGAGGCTGTGCGAATGCGCTATTTTTCTCAACTCATTAAGCTTTGCTAAAAATCATCCTTAAAAATCCGGCTGATTCTTTCTCCTGCTTCGACTTGAGAAAAACCGCTCTTTCGCCAACCTCCCGAGTTTATGCTAAAACTGAAAATCTAAAAAACAGTAATTGAAGAAACCTCTATTTTTCGGTTACACATTCTTATATAACATCTTTATAGGGAGGACTCAAGTATACTATAAATCACCGCTTGTCAACAAAAAATCGCCCATTTCTACTAATATAAAAACTTTAACACCTAACTGGCAAACACAGTTAAAAAATACATCGTATAAAAAACCTGGTACATTATTATATAGGGTGATCTGAAATAAGTACTGCCTCTATTCACTATACCTGCCAGGCAAAATTTCACCCGATCGTTAACCTACCCTAATAATAAAAAAACCTTGACAATTATAGTGCCATAATTATAGATAGCCGCAAAATAAAAGACGGATAATCAACCTCAATTTTTAATACATTTTAATAACTCTCATGAAAGCAGCAGCCCAACCCACCAACCCGGATGCCGACCAGCCACTGAAACGATATCGGATCGGCGAGATCGGCACACTCCTCGACTTGAGCACCCGGACAATCCGCTATTACGAGGAGATCGGCCTGCTCAATACCGTAAAAAGGATCGAAGGCGGGCGGCGCATCTATACCGAAGATGACCTGCGGCGTCTGCGTTTTATCAAAAAGCTTAAACTATTAGGCCTTTCGCTGGGTGAAATGGCTGAACTCGAAAACCATTACAACCGTCACCGGACCAACAAAAAGGTCCTCCCCAAAGTTGCCGAACTCCTGCGCCACCACATCGCCGAGGTTGAATCCCGACTGACTGAACTGGGAACCTTGAAACAGGAGATCAACAACTATTTAAACCACATCGAAAGCAAAATTGACGCGAGCTGATCATACATATTTAGATAAGGCCCGCCGCCCATCAATAATGGACAACCGCGATACCTTCCCGAAATCATATAAATTAGTTCCGGCAACCGAAATCCGGCAACGACTGAAACTGGCCCAGACGGCCCTGTCCAAAGCCTGTCTCAGCGGCATTCTTATTCTTCAGAATGTTGACCGCTACTATTTCACCGGCACCCTGCAGGACGGTATTCTCTGGATTCCAGATGCCGGGCCGCCGATTTTCTGGGTACGCCGCAGCCTTGAGCGGGCTCAACTCGAATCACCTCTTGCCGATATAAGACCCCAGCCGACAGATTTTTCCGCCCTCAAAAATGAGCTTAGAGCCGCGGTCAGCGGCAGCGCGGCTGATATCGGCATGGAACTTGACGTTGTTCCCGCCCGACTTCTGAGCCGCTTCCAGAAACTTCTCCCGGATAACTGTTCTATCAGCGATGCCTCCCCGTTAATCCGCACGTTAAGAGCCCGCAAGAGTGCGTATGAAATTGACTGCATCAAAAAAGCGGCGGCAATCATGGATCAGGTCATGCTCCATGCTGCAGCCCAAATCCAGGAGAATATCAGTGAAATTGAACTGATGGCCGAGCTCGAACACCAGGCCCGACGGCTCGGACACCTGGGCATCGTCCGCATGCGCGGCTTTAATAATGAGCTTTTTTTCGGCCACGCCCTGACCGGACCGGAGAGTGCGCGGCGCGGTTATCTCGACGCACCGACCAACGGTTTAGGCCTGAGCCCCGCCTTCTCTCAGGGAGCCGGTCATAGCAAAATCAAAGACGGCGTTCCGATCAGTATCGACTTCATGGTCAACTACGAAGGCTATTTAGCCGATATGACCCGAATGTTCTCACTCGGCGAGCCGGCGGCAGAGATAGTCAATATCCACGAGAAACTGCTCGCCTTAAACCGGGAGCTGGTTTTAATGTTAAAACCGGGAAGTCAATGCGGTGCAATCTATGCCAAAGCTATGGCGGTTGCCGCAGATTTTGGTTTCGGTGACTATTTTCTCGGCCACGGCCCGGATCAAGTAACATTTGTCGGTCACGGAGTCGGCCTGGAAGTTGATGAATTTCCATTTATAGCCCGCAATAATAACATGGTTCTTACCCCCGACATGGTTGTCGCTCTCGAACCCAAACTAACTTTCCCGCCTGGCCATAAAATCTTTGCAGCTACGCCCAACCTCACAGCCACTGCGGTTACCACTGAAACTACGTACGTGATAACCCGGGACTCCACTCGACCTCTGACCCTGACACCGGAAAAAATTAAAATAATTAAAAGATAAGATTAAAAATATCTAAAAAACTGTTGACAAACAGTGGTTGGAATGATATTCACCCCGACTAGGTATGGTAGATATCTAATTATAGCTATTTAATGATTAGGGTCTATTGAACGATTCTAGCAAGTGTGTTAGCTTGGTTTGCCAAGGTTTTTTGCCAACAGATAATCTTTTAAGCAAGCCGATTTAATCGTAAAGTTCAAGTAGATGTTGCAATCTAAAGTAAGTAAACAACAAGAAAAGGAGTAACAACAGATGAAGAAAAGTTATCTTGCATTACTGGTGAGTGTTATCTTTATCCTCGCCACGGTCGGCTCATCATTTGCCGCCATGGGCGAAGGCACCGT
>JAOZQE010000110.1 GCA_029932385.1 bacterium
TGCTGCCGGTACATCTTTTTCTCTTTTGATATCTCGATTCCCTCTTTCCAGCCTTCCCGGAAATCTTCATAATAGAATTTAACTCCGTAGCGGCGGCCGAGTTCCTCACCGAGTGCGCGGATTGTTTCGTGTTGTTGAAATTTGCTGTAGAGCAGGGTTGTGGTAAAGGCTTCGAATTTGCCTTTGTGGGCAATGCGGGCCGCCTTTTCCAGGCGGTCACGGTAGCAGAAAAGGCAGCGTTCAGATTCACGGAAAATGGCGTGCTTAAGGAAATTTACCAATTCATAACGCTTATCAACAATCAGCGGCAGCTGCACACTGTCAGCCCATTCGGAAAGCGTCTCGCAGCGTTTCTGCCACTCGCTGTAAGGGTGAATATGGTTGTAGTAGAAGGCGCGCAGGTCATGGCCCTGCAGGCGCAGCTGTTTAACCGGGTAGATCGCGCAAGGACCGCAGCAGCAGTGAAGAAGAATTTTCATAGGCTTGAAAAGTTTCAAAAAATCAGGTTGACAGAATAGCTCTTTTCCATTAGTTACACGCCTTCGGAAAATCTTGAGCTTAAAGGCTTAAATTTTCCGTTTGCTATCCCGGCCGCAGTTTTTACGTGGTCGACTTGTCTTATGGTGGGTATAGCTCAGTTGGTTAGAGCGTAGGATTGTGGCTCCTGAGGCCGAGGGTTCGACCCCCTCTACTCACCCCAAAAAGTTAAAAACCCGAAGTAGAACCTCTTGTAAAACAGCTGGTTTGACTTCGGGTTTTTGTTTTTTATACTTGGACAACTTTCCTCTTTAAGGGGTTATTATCAGTTTTGTGTTCCTACTATTTTGATTTTTCGTTGTTGTCAATGAAAAATGGAGTGTTTTCTTCAAAAAATTGAGCTGTCTGGGATATTGCGGGGCCAGGAGTGTGAAATTTTAAGCGGTTGTATGGATTTGACTTTAATTTGTCGGTCTGTTAGACAATTGTCAGTTTTCACCTCTTTTGTACTTGAACAACAATTATAATTTTCAAGACACCCTAAAGTTGACGGAGTATTGATGAAAATAGTTATTGCCGGTTCCGGGGAAGTCGGATTTCATCTGGCTGAACAGTTGGTGGTCAGTCACCAGGATGTTGTTCTGATTGAAAAGGATCCGCAACGCGCCAAGTTCGTGGCCGACCATCTTGACTGCATGGTGGTTCAGGGTGAAGGCAGCGACCCGGAAACTCTGGCTGAAGCCGGGGTCGACGGGGCTAATACCTTTATTGCGGTTTCCAACCTTGACGAAGTCAATATCGTCTCCTGTCTTGTGGTTGCGAATGAATTTAAGGTCAAGACCAAGATTGCCAGGGTGCGCAGTATTCAGTATCGCCGCAGCGGGATTTTGAATAATGTCAATCTCGGAATCGATTATGTCGTCAATCCTGAAATTGAGGCCGCCCGGGAAATTATGAATATCATCGCCCACGGGGCGACCGGTGAAGTCCTGCTTTTTGATGATACCGATATCCAGCTGCGGAGTATTCTGGTTGATGAAAAATCGCTCTTTCGGGATAAGACCCTGCGTGAAGCCCGGGCCGCGATCCGGCACAATTTTATTATTGCCGGCATCAATCGCGATGAAGAGGTGATCATACCTTACGGGGATACCAAGATTATCCTGGGAGACCGGGTCTATATTGTTTCAAGTCATGATAATATGGAGAAAATTTTTGCCCGGACCGGCCTGGTGCGTCAGAATCTGCAAAATGTCGTTGTCGTCGGCGGGGGCAAAATCGGTTGTTATGTAACTGAATTTCTTTTAGGTAGCGGCCGTAACGTCAAGCTGGTCGAAAAAAATTATCAGCATTGCAAATATCTGGCAGAACATTTTCCCGAGGCGCTGGTGATCAACGAGGATATCTCGGATGATAAAATTTTCGAAGATGAGCAGTTGTATACGTCTGATCTGCTGGTAACGACCACTCATGATGAAGCCCTGAATATGCTGACCGCACTCTATGCGAAAAGCCTGGGTATCAAACGGGTGGTGCCGGTAGTTAATAAGTCGAGCTATATCAATATTGCGGATAAACTGAAAATTGATGCGATTGTCAGTCCCAAAGCGAGTTCAGTCAGCGCAATTCTGAAATATGTCCGGCGGGGCAATATCAAGCGTATCTATTCAATATTTGACGGTAAAGCTGAAGCTATCGAGTTTTCAATCAACCCCTTCAGCCGGATCACCGGCAAGATGGTTAAAGAGATGCAGCTGCCGAACGGAACATTGGTGGTGGCCGTCAACCGGACGCAGGACGGGGTAAGTAAAAATTATGTTCCCAACGGTGAGTTTGTTATTGAAGCCGGGGACAATGTCGTTACCTTTGCCAAGGCGGAGCAGGTTGATGCTCTGGAAGAACTCTTTCTGAGCTGATCCAGGAATCCATGAATCCTAAAATTGTTTTACGGATAATATCCTACCTGCTGCTGATCGTGTGCGTTTTTATGCTGACAGCGGTTGTGGTGGCGATTTTTTTTAATGAGCTGGAGGAGGCCAAAATCTTTGCCGCGGTCGTGGGGGTGACGGTCTTTATCGTCGGGAGTTTTCTCTTCTGGACTCGTTCCTCATCGCAGCCCCATCCATCATTTAAGGACGGTTTTCTCTTCGTTACCGGCAGCTGGGTTATTGTCGCCCTGTTCGGGGCGCTGCCCTTTTACTTCTCCGGGGCGATCCCTTCATTCTGTGATGCCTATTTTGAGACAATTTCCGGTTTTACCACGACCGGGGCCTCGATCCTGACTGAAATTCAGAGTTTGCCGCGCTCAATTTTATACTGGCGTTCATTGACTCATTGGCTCGGAGGTATGGGTATCGTCGTTTTGACCGTCGCCATTCTGCCGCTGCTCGGCGTCGGCGGTCTGCAGCTGGTCAAAGCCGAGGCACCGGGGCCGACGGTTGACAAGATTACTCCACGGATTGCTGAAACCGCAAAATATCTCTGGTATATCTATCTCGGGATGACGGTGGTTGAAACTCTGCTGTTGATGTGTGGCGGGATGGATTTTCTTGATTCGCTGATTCATACATTCGGAACCCTGGCGACCGGTGGATTTTCTACTAAAAACGGCAGTATCGAACATTTCAATTCGGCCTACATCGACTGGGTGATTACCTTTTTTATGGTTGCGGCGGGGATGAATTTTGTCCTTCATTTCCGTCTGTTGACGGGCCAGGGCCGCTCTCTGTTAAAAAATTCTGAGCTTAAAGCCTACCTCCTCATATTTGTGACTGCGACTTTGATGATTGCCTGGATTCTTAATCTGCAGGTATATCCGGCTTTCAAGGATGCCTTGCGTTATTCCGCTTTTCAGGTGGCTTCAATCCTGACAACCACCGGTTTTGTAAGTGATAATTATGAGGCCTGGCCCCACGTGGCCCAGGCGATTCTGTTTCTGTTGATGTTTGTCGGCGGCTGCTCCGGCTCAACCGGCGGCGGAATCAAGGTTATCCGGTTGGTGACTCTTTTTAAGCAAGCAATTAATGAAATGAAATATCTTATTCATCCGAAGGCGATTTTTCCATTACGGCTCTCCGGTCGGGTGGTGTCCAAGAATATTGTTTATGCAATTTCCGGATTCTTTTTTCTCTATATTACCATTCTTCTTCTGGTGACCTTAGCGGTCTGTCTCTCTGGAGTTGATCTCTTGAGTGCGTTGGCCACGGCTTTGGCCACCGTTGGCAATATCGGCCCCGGATTCGGGCTCGTCGGGCCGACTAAGAACTATGCCCACTTCGCCGATCCGATCAAGTGGCTCTTAAGTTTTGCCATGCTTGCCGGCCGGCTTGAACTCTATACGGTTCTGGTGCTGTTCACGCCGATATTCTGGAAGCGTTAAGATGTAAGCTGTCCTCCGGGGTCAGAATGACAAAAGGGGTTCTCAATCATATAAATTGAGAACCCCTTTTTTTTTAGTTTGCATGTGAGCAGTTTTCGCGGCCGTTTATTTCTTCTCTTTTTTAATCTCTTCGCGTTTGGCGGAGATAATAATTACCGGTTCCGCCGGAACATCCCGGTAGTGGCCTTTGGTTGTAGTCTTGACTGCGGCAATCTTGTCAATCGTACTGACACCCTTAACCACTTTGGCAAAAACCGCGTAACCGAAATTGTTGCCGCTGTGATCAAGGTTGCTGTTATTTTTCAGGTTGATGAAAAACTGACTTGTGGCACTGTTGATATCCTGAGTCCGCGCCATTGACAGGGTTGCCCTCAAGTTCCGCAGACCGTTGTCGGCTTCGTTTTTGATCGGAGGATTATTGCTTTTTTTCTCCATCTTGACATCAAAACCACCGCCCTGAATGACAAAACCGGGAATGACCCGATGAAAGATGATACCGTCGTAGAAGCCGGCATCAACATATGCCAGAAAATTTTTCACGGTGACCGGAGCCTTTTCGGGATAGAGTTCAAGCACCATAGTGCCCATGCTGGTCTCCACGGTGACTCGCGGGTTGTCCGCTGCTTCAGCACTTGTTATCTGTCCCAGGGTTAAAGCCATGCAGAGTCCTCCCAACAACAAAATTTTAGCTAACATCATTAATTGCTCCTTGTTGTAAAAGTTTTAAATCCATTTTTGCAGGGCGGCGATGATTTTTACCGCCTGATCTTTATTCGAGATATTGAATTTTGATTGCGGCATATATTTTCCGCTTACTTTACGATAGCGGCGGATGGTAAAAAGATCCTTGCCGAACTCCTCATTTTTTTTGTCCCACTGTTGATAGTGAAAGACAATCGTGGTCCAGGCCCCCCGGGTTAGAATATCTTTGTCAAGTTCCTTTACCAGAAGCTGCCCATCTTCTTCATAATTTAAGCTTATTTCATCAATTGTTTCCGCCATTGTCATGGTTCTCCTGTTTTGTTATTTTAAAGATTTATGCTATTTTAATACTTTGTTGTTCTCGCTTTAGGATTTTTACCGCGGCCGCCGCGCAAGAGCCCGTAAAAGGCACCGATTACCCCTCCGGTAAGGTGAGCGAACTGTGAAACATTATCATCTCCCATGGAGCTGTAGATCTCGTTGCCGAGATAGAGAAAAGCAACCAGAATCAGCGTCAGCGGCACTTCGCCGGAGCGGATGTTAGAACATGAACTTAAAAGAATCAGCATGAAAACTATGCCGCTGGCTCCGAGCAGGCCGGTGTTGAAAAAGAGCGCGTTAAGGATAGCGGTCAGCAGGGCCGTAACCAGGATCATCTCGAGGAGGAGGCCGGAGCCGAATTTCTCTTCATTGATCGGCCCGATCAGCAGCAGGAGTGAGAGATTGGCACTCAGGTGGGCGATACTGCCATGGCCGAGAATGTAGGTGAAAAACTGAATATAGTGGAGCGGTGAGCCACTCAGCCCCGGATAGGCTGTAAAGAAAGTCTGGGTCGTAGCTCCGTTGGTAATCTTTCCGGCGACCATCACCGCGCAGCAGAGCAGAGCAAAGGTTAAAGTAACCGGGGCGTTATAACGAATTCTCATGCGCAATCTCTTATCTTAAATGAATTGGAATGTTCAGTTTAATTTAATCGCCGCCCTAAATAGGGCTTGTAACCGGCCTTGTCAAGTTGATTTTATACTCTTTGGGGTTTGCAGCTTCAAATATGTACGGATGTTTAGATTGACAAATTACACTTATCAGTGATACCCATTTTGTTGGCAAGGTAATGATTCATTGCCAATTGACCCTTACACTTTTGTCTTTAAACGGGGGCGCGATAATTTGTCTCAAACCGAACTTTGCCGCCGCCGGATTGTCTTTGATTTTGAAACCACCGGTCTATCGCCCGGAAATGGTGACCGGGTTATTGAAATCGGCGCGGTTGCGATTGAAAATGGCCGCTTGACCGATGAATTCCACAGCCTCATTCATACCGAGAGAAAAATCCACTGGGCCGCCCAACGAGTACACGGTATAACTCATGCAATGCTTGTCGGCAAACCTCCAGCCGACCTGGTCTTTAACGCTTTCCACAAATTTATCGGATCCGACCTCTTAATCGCCCACAACGCCGCTTTCGATCTCCGTTTTCTCGAAAGCGAGTTCGCAAAACTTGACCTCCCTTTTAAAAATCCCCACGACTGTACCCTGAAACTGAGCCGCCGGCATAATCAAACCCTTAAAAGTCATAAACTTGAAAACGTCGCCCATCATCTTTTAGGTGATGCCGCAGTCGCAAAATCAAACCTGCACCGGGCCCTGGATGATGCCCGCCTGACCGC
>JAOZQE010000036.1 GCA_029932385.1 bacterium
ATTCAATTTAACACTCCCTAAAATAAATTATTTTTACCCTGCTTCCTAGTCATCACTTAACTACTATGGACTGGAAGTCCATAGGTTATGAGGGGACTGAAAGTCCCTAATCCAGCTTGAAAATTTCTTGGTCATTCGCAGATGATTTATGGCGTTTCAAATATTCTTCAACAACCTCTTCGGTGATATTGCCTGTACTCCATGCACCATAACCGATTGCCCACAAATGTTTACCCCAATAGCGCTTGTGTAATTCCGTATATTCTTTTTGCAAAAGCCGGGAGCTTCTACCTTTCAACCGTTTCACCAGATCACTTATTGACAATGAGGGGCGATACTCAATATGCATGTGTACGTGATCTTTACTCACGACACCACTCAATATACGGACATCTTCCGTATCGCAAACCTGGATCAGTAACTCTCGACAACGTTTTTGGATATCACCGGCCAAAACCTTATATCGATATTTCGTTACCCAAACTAGATGAGCAGTTAACCTAGTGACCGTATGGCCACCATATCGATAATCTTTTTCCATTCGCTACTCCCGTTTTTGTCTGAAACTTTATGACAATACATGAGTAGCAACTAAAAGTCTTGGACTAAAGTCCATAGTTTTAGACTAACGTGCTGAAACAATAAAATGAATGAAGCCTCATTCTTTTATTTATAGCCAAGGAAGAGGCGCTTGTCAAGAATAAAAATCATAGATGTCCCCGGTAATGTAATTAAAACCCGAAGATCAGAGTATTTTTTTGATTCTTGGATTAGAGAAGTCTGATCGGTCAACTTATTGTGATCTTGTGGAAGTGCTCTAAGATGCGGACAACGCCTATATATAGGATAGGATCATCAACCGTTCGCTGGTTGAGAGTCAGCAGTTTTGCTTTTAGCTCCGGCCCCGCGTACCAGAGCTTCTAAAGCCAGGCGCAAAGGATCAGGGATTTTCGAACCATTATAAATTGTCATTGTTGCGGCTCGATTGTGAAGAAGGGAGTGGCCGGAAACTTCATCTGCGATTTCGAGGCAATACTCCCGAAAACTCTGCAGATTCTTAACCTGCCCCCGAAGATAAGCATCACTCAATGCCAGTGAACCCTCAATAAAAGCGGCATAACGACTTTCCAGCAAAAGTTCTTCCACGATGCCGGATAAGTCTGCAATGTTCCGCTTTTTGCTGTCCCTATCTCCGATAAAATCAGTCTGACAATTTTTGACAAAATCATAGATCTCAATCTGGTGCTCCCGCAACCGATGAAATATCGAACGGCCGGCATAGATGCTGTTCTGACGACCAATAGCTTCAATTACTCCATCATAAACAGCCCGGGCAATCAACTCACCCATTTTGCTGTGGCCACCGGTATTGCTTACCTTCCGACCCCGCCCCTCAACTATGATGATATTGTCGGTTCCGGTTCCGGTCGCCTGCCGGAACGCCGGTCGGGCCGAAGAGCGGATGTCAAGATCCTGCAATGCCGCCGATTTACCCTCACATGCGCTGGTTAAAGCCCGGCTCATCGCCCGGGGTGTCAAACGGGTATTGGTTAACAGGATTATATTAATAGTTCCCGGTTTTGCACTCTTTTCAGATTTGAAAAATTCATAGTAACTTCCTTCATCGGCACTCATCCGGACGGCATTCGAACAGACCCCGGCGGTAACCAGAGCGAACACTTTCATCTCCTTAAAAACTGCCGTTTTTTGTACCAGGTTTCTCATATCCGCCCCGGTAAATAGCAGGGCTGTGGTCTCCGGGCTACGGTTGATAAGCTTCTCGATACGAGCATCAAAATCTTTAACCCCGATGCGATGCACCAGATTCCAGGTCGGCGGCGGCAGGTAGTGATTGCCGACACAGGTAACATCTTGGCGAAATCCCTCCAGGGTTGATAAAACCTGCATCGGTTCAACCAGGTCGACCACCAGGGTCCGATGCCTGAAATCGGCAACCGTCATTGTCACAACATCAACTTTTTTAACGCAGTCTAATGCCAGTGAAAATGCATTATGACTGTTGACCTCTTCCGGCAGGATCATATTCTCGGCACGACTGAAATAGTCAGGATAGATAGACGCCGCCAGCCATTCGACAAATTCACCGACATGAGTCGCCGCCCGGCAGGTCAAAGCACAGGGGAAAAAATGAATATTGTTGTTTTGAATCGCCGAAACTGTAGAAAATTCCGGCTGTCCGAAAAATTCACGGACCTCCCGACGATCGCCGCAGGCATAGATAAACTGTGGGTTGAATGCAATAAACTGCGGCACATCAAGAATAATCGCGGCCCCTTTTTTATCATATTCCGGCACAATCCCACCGGCAGCCTTGATTATCTCATTCTGAAAAGAGTCTTCTCCGGGAATCAGGAGAAGATTGTGCCCCATCATTCGCATTACCCGGCGACGTTCAGAGAGCGGAATCTTAGCAATTTTTTGGCTGATAAGCTGCAAGCTTCGCTGAGTCTTCGCATTCAGTTCCAGAGCCTTGGGGTGTTGACCAACAATCCGCCCGATAAGCTCGATATCGGAATAGGAATCCGCCATTGAAGAGGTCTTGATCTCGACCACTTTACATCCCATACCTTCAAGTTGCGAACGGAGGGTTTTTTGCTGAGTCGAAATAAAGACCACATCCGGATGTAAATGTTTAATCCGCTTCAATGATGGCCGCAAAAAACCACCGACAATATCACACCCGGAACCGGCAGCCGGTCGGGAGTGATGGGTAACGCCGACCAGAGTCGGCCCGGCTCCGAGTGCGAAAATGATTTCCGTCACAGAGGGAACCAGAGAAACTATCCGGGCTGGTCTTCGCAACAGGGTTATCCTGGTCCCAGCATCATCTTTGAACGTCAGTGGATAGTCACATCCGCTGATCAGTAACAGAGTTAAAATCAGAAATATGACAAGGAGATATTTTTTCAGGGTCGGCATTTGCAGAGATTGTTGCAGATTTATCATAATTAATTTCTCAAAACCAAAAACGAGGATAACGATGCTCATCCTTTAATATTGTTAACCAGTTGATACAACTACCAACATGACAACCGCACCGACTTCGACCAGATGAACTTTAATCAACTGAAACGATTCTTCTAACATGTACTTGAACAAAAAAACAAAGAGTTTTCTTTTTCTTAAATCACTGCTGTCCGACAAGATAATTGCAACCCGGGGTATCTGGTTATTCTCCTTCACTTCTTGCGCAAAATTTTCAAGCTTGACTTGCACACTGTTTGATGATAGACAAGATAATCAATATTATCAATAAGTTATAATAATAAACTTGTTGTCATTAAATAGCGATATATAGACTTTTACGGTTAAATAGAGTGACCAAAAATATTTATGACTATTTCACATTATAGAAAAGTGGCCGTCGAACTCGGACTGGCAGAAACGCAGGTAAAATCTGTTGCCGGACTTTTCAGCGACGGAGCTACGGTTCCCTTTATCGCGCGCTACCGGAAAGAGGCCACCGGATCTCTTGACGAAGTCGCTATCAAAGAGATTGAAATTCGCCTGGAAAAACTGGCCCATCTGGAAAAACGCCGTCATGCAGTTTATGAATCTCTGACTGAACTGAAATTATTAACACCGGAACTCAAACGGGAACTTGACGCTGCCACCTCTTTAAGCGAGATCGAAGACCTCTATCTTCCCTATCGCCCGAAACGCCGCACCCGGGCAACTATCGCCCGCGAAAGCGGCCTGCAGCCATTAGCCAATATTCTGTTCAAACAGCAGGAACTGAGACCGGAAATTCAAGCCCAGCGTTTTATCGACCCTAAAAAAGAGATTCACAATTTTAAAGATGCTCTGGTGGGAGCCCGGGATATTATTGCGGAAAAAGTAAATGAAGATATCAATGCCCGTACCCGCCTGCGCCGACTTTTTACGAACGCAGGCGAAATAAAAGCGCTGGTCATTAAAGGTAAAGAGCCGGAAGGCATAAAATTTCGTGACTATTTTGACTGGCGGGAAAAGAGCTCTAAGATTGCCGGTCACCGGCTTCTGGCGATGCTTCGAGGCGAAAGAGAGAAAATCTTACGCATCTCTATCCGGCCACCGGTGGCAACGGCAATGGGAATTCTCAGAAAAAGATTTCTCAAAGGAGATAATGCCAGTACCCGGAAGATCGAAACCGCACTCGAAGATGCCTACAAAAGGCTATTGGCCCCGGCTTTAGAAAATGAACTTCGGCAAACCTTGAAAGAGCGAGCTGATGCGGAAGCCATAACTGTTTTTGCCTCTAATCTAAAAGAGCTTCTCCTGGCTTCGCCTTTGGGTGCGAAAAGAGTTCTGGCACTTGATCCTGGGTTTCGCAGCGGAGCTAAATTTGCGGCACTCTCAGATGCAGGAGAACTTCTGGAGCATGGGGTCATCTATCCGGTGACGTCGGCCAGTGCCGGACTCGAAGCGGCGACTGTGGTCAGAGATATTTGCCAACGCCACACCATCGAAGCCATTGCCATCGGCAACGGTACTGCCGGCCGGGAGACAGAAACCTTTGTCCGCGAACTTAATCTCCCGGAGATGACAACTATAGCGATGGTTAATGAAGCCGGAGCTTCGGTCTATTCAGCTTCGGACATTGCCCGGGAGGAGTTTCCCAATCATGATATCACGGTTCGCGGAGCGGTTTCCATTGGCCGCCGGCTTCAGGATCCGCTTTCAGAATTGATTAAAATTGATGCCAAAGCAATCGGGGTCGGCCAGTATCAGCATGATGTCGACCAGAAACTTCTCCGGCAACGTCTGGATGATATAGCCATCAGCTGTGTCAACAGTGTCGGTGTCGAAGTCAATAATGCCAGTGCTCAACTTTTAGCCTATGTTTCCGGCCTTAATCAAACTATCGCCCGGAATATTGTTAAATACCGTAGTGAAAACGGCCCGTTCCGCTCCCGGAAAGAGCTTCTAAAAGTACCTCGCCTGGGAGCAAAAGCTTTTGAACAGGCCGCCGGGTTCTTGCGAATTAAAGATAGTGTCAATCCTCTCGACGGCAGCGCGGTCCACCCGGAAAATTATGCTCTAGTGGCAAAAATTGCACAGGATTGCGGGGTTTCAATCAAAGAGCTCATCACAAGCGAGCCGGCCCGGCAGAAAATTGTTATCGAAGACTACATCTCCGAGACTGTCGGCCGCCCAACCCTTGAAGATATTATCGCCGAACTTAACCGCCCGGGCCGTGACCCACGCTCGGAATTTGTTGAGTTTCATTTTCAGGATGGGGTTAACAAAATCACTGACTTAAACACCGGTATGCGCCTGCCGGGCCTGATCACCAATATCACTAAATTCGGCGCCTTTGTCGACATTGGTGTCCACCAGGACGGTTTGATTCATATCAGTCAGCTCGCCAACCGCTTTGTCCGCAATCCCGAAGATATCGTCAAGCTCGGACAAGCAGTCAATGTAACAGTTCTGGAAGTTGATCTGAATCGCCAACGCATAGCTCTTTCCCTGAAAACAGATTAATTAATAACCGGTTTTTAATATTGCAGTGAAACTTAAGCTGTGGTATTTAGTCAGGAAAAATATCTTTAAGTAACTTATTTGCGAGCACCACTTGCATTAGGATACCTCGAAAAATTGCCTTTTTCCTCAATTGCTGCGTTGGGCTCAAATTTTAATCCTCAAAATACTCAATGTATTCTTCCGGTTAAAATCTTCGTCCGCCTTGCACTAGAACAAAAATTCTAATTTTTCAAGACACCCATTAGTATTGATTGACTGAACACTTAAACTTTGGAGAAGATAATGCTTACCCTTTCCTCCCGTGTGAAAGAGATTAAACCATCTCCGACTCTGGCAATTACCGCTAAAGCCAAGCTCCTGCAGGCTGAAGGTGTCGATGTTATCAATTTCGGCGCGGGTGAACCCGATTTCGATACCCCTGATAATATCAAAGCGGCCGGGATTAAAGCGATTGAAGATGGTTTTACCAACTATACCGCAGTTCCGGGCATCCCGCAGCTCAGACAGGCGATTGTTGCCAAGCTGAAGCGGGAAAATAATCTCGATTACAACGAAGCTGAAATTATCGTCTCCTGCGGCGGCAAACACTCATTTTACAACTTGGCTCAAGCGTTGCTCAATCCCGGTGATGAGGTTATAATTCCAGCGCCCTACTGGGTCTCATACCCACCGATGGTTTCTCTTGCCGGGGGCGTACCAGTAGTTCTGGAAACCAGCCAGGATGAGGATTTCAAACTTTCACCGGCAAGACTTGAAGCGGCGATTACGCCTAAAACCCGGGCCGTAGTCATCAATTCCCCCTCCAATCCCACCGGCGCGGCCTATAGCTGGGATGAGCTTCAGGCTTTAGCGGCCGTAGTCGTTAAAAACAATATACTTTTGATCAGTGATGAAATCTACGAACATATCACTTATGATGGTTTTGCCCAGCGTTCTCCGGCTGAAATCAGCCCTGAAGTTAAAAAACACTGCATCATCTTAAATGGTGTCTCGAAATCATACTCAATGACCGGCTGGCGCATCGGCTTTACGGCTGGCCCCGCACCTTTGATTGCGGCCATGACCAAGATCCAGAGCCAGAGCACATCCAACCCGACTTCAATTTCACAGATGGCGGCGATTGAGGCCTACAACGGCCCGCAGGACTATGTTGTCAATGTTCTGACCGCATTTGCTGAACGCCGGGCCTTTATCATTAAAGCCTTGAATGAAATTCCCGGGGTCACCTGCTTCAATCCACAGGGTGCTTTTTACGCATTTCCCAATGTCAAAGGTTTATTTGGAAAGAGCTGCAAGGATAAAAAAATAGACTCGGCGCTGACCCTGTGTGCTCTTCTTCTGGATGAAGCCAAGATTGCCGCCGTACCGGGCGAAGCTTTTGGTTCACCCGGCTACATGCGCCTCTCTTATGCCACATCCATGGATAATATAGTCAATGGTATCAAGAGGTTTTCGGAATTTGTTAAAGGTCTTTCCTGACAACAAAAGACCAGGTTTCCTCCACTAAGAGCACCGGGGATACGAAGACTTAATCAGCATGACTTCGTGTTCTCAGTGCTCTTAATGTTTTTAACGCCTCAACTAAAAAATCACGACATATTAATTTAAAATACCTAATGATTACTGTTACTAATCTGAGCAAAAGTTATGGCGGACAGACTCTCTTCAATGATGTCAACCTGCAATTCGACCCCGGCAATCGTTATGGAGTAGTGGGTCCGAACGGGGCCGGAAAATCAACCTTCATCCGCATCCTGTGCGGCAGTGAAAGTACTGACAAAGGAGCTGTCAGTCTACCCGCCAGAATGCGGGTCGGCACGCTCAACCAGGATCATTTTGCTTTTGAAAATGATCTTCTGATTGATGTCGTCATGAAAGGTCAGATAGATCTTTTTAACGCCTTTGCCGAAAAAGAGAAACTTTTGGCTGATCCCGAACCCGGAGCTGAACGTATAATTGAACTTGAGGAGGTCATTCAACACTTCGACGGCTATCAGGCCGAAAGCCGGATAGCCCAGATGCTCGAAGGTTTGGGAATTGCGACCATCTATCACTCCCAGCCGATGCAGGTCTTATCCGGCGGCTACAAACTCCGGGTTCTTCTAGCCCAGTGTCTCTTCAGCCAGCCTGAAGTTCTGCTTCTGGATGAACCGACCAACCATCTTGATATCATGTCGGTACGCTGGCTGGAAGAGTATCTGATCGACTATAAAGGAACGGTCATTGTGGTTTCGCATGATCGTGATTTTATCAACCGGGTTTCAACCCATATTGCCGATATCGATTACCAGACAATCAAGATCTATCCCGGCAACTACGATTATTATCTCAAGGCCCGCGAGCTGGAATCTCTACAGCGCCGGCAGGAGTCTGATAAAGCTGAAAAAAAAATGGACGAACTCCAGACCTTCGTCACCCGATTCAAGGGTAAGGCAAGTAAAGCCCGTCAGGCCCAGAGTAAGATGAAACAGATAAACCGGATGGAGAAAGATCTGGTAACCCCGCTCTACTCCTCCAGGGCCCATCCTAAAATCAGTTTTCCCTGCTGCCGGCCCTCCGGGAAAACCGTACTTGAAATAAAAAACATGAGTAAAGCCTACGGTGAGAAAAAGGTTTTACACGAGGTCTCCTTCACCCTCAACCGGGGTGATCGTCTGGCCGTTATCGGCCCCAACGGTATCGGTAAATCGACTCTGTTGAAAATTATCATGGATGAACTCGAAGCTGATCAGGGAAGTTGTCTCTGGGGCTATGAAACCTATCCCGAATATTTCTCCCAGGATCATAAAGATTTAATTCCGAACAACACTTCACCTTATGAATACCTTTACAGCTACGGCCCGGGCGAGAGTATCAGCTCCATTCGGGGGCATCTCGGCAATCTTCTTTTTTCCGGTGATGATGTTCATAAAACTACCGCCGCTCTCTCCGGCGGTGAAGCCGCCCGGCTGGTTATTGCCAAGCTGGTCTTAAAAAAAGGCAACGTCTTAATCCTGGATGAACCTACCAACCATCTTGATTTAGAATCAATTGAAACCTTTATTGATTCTCTGGTCAAATTTGAAGGCACGGTTATCTTCGTCAGCCACAACCGTTATCTGGTAAACCGGCTCGCCACCCGGGTGCTGGAACTGAAAAGTGACGGCTTTGACCTCTACCCCGGCACCTATGCCGAATATCTTGAACATTTAGGCTGCGATCATTTAAGTGGAGATGACCCGACAAAAAACAAGGCAAAACCAACGCGTATGCGTGAAACTGGAACCAAACCTGAAACTGAAAGTCAAACCATTACTGCGAACTCCCAAACTAAAAATAAGAACCGACATAGAAATAAAAATCAGCCTCAAGATAAAATTGCGCGTAAAAAACTGAACCAACAGCTTAAACCTCTTAAAAAAGAGAGCAGTGCTGCCGAAAAACTTTGTGAAGATCTTGAAAAAGAGAATGAGAACTTCAACCGGATATTCTCGCAACCCGACTACTACTCCACAACCTCTCCCGAAATGATAAAAAAACAGTCGGCAGAAAGAAAGGAGTGTGAAGAAAAGTTAAGCTGGGCCTATCACAAATGGGAAAAACTCAACCAGGAAATTGAAACCCTGGAAAAGAAGTCATCGTAAATTATGAGTGAATCGATCAGCAAAGCGGCCAAACACATCGACTCTCCGCCTCTGCATATCATTCTTTTTGAACCTGAAATCCCGGCCAATACCGGCAACATTGCCCGCCTCTGTGCCGCAGCTGAAATTCCCTTACACCTAATTCATCCCTTGGGTTTCAAAACTGATGACCGTAATCTCAAACGGGCCGGGCTTGACTACTGGTCCGAGGTTGATGTTACCGAACACGATAATTTTACAAACTTTGCAAACTTCTGGCAGAATCTGCATAGTGACCCCCGACCGATCATTGCCTTGAGCGCCAAAGCTGAAAAAAATTACTGCCGCATAACCGATTTCCCTTTCGGCGCCGGCCTCCTTTTCGGCCCGGAAACCCGGGGCCTGCCGGAATATTTACTAAAAACTTTCCCCACCTGCGTGGTTCCCATGACCGGCAAGGTAAGAAGTCTCAACCTCTCAACTTCGGTCGGCATTGTTGCTTATCATTTCCTGCAGCAGTTAAAAGTTTTCTAAAATTTTAAACTTTTGACTTAAGTCAATGATTTGTAATTCTAATCAAGATAAAAGAGGATTAAAATAATTAACATTAACCATTAACCATGAACACTTAAAGGAGATTACTTATGTTTTGTTTTCAGTGTCAGGAGACAGCCAAGAATCAGGGCTGCACAATTAAAGGTGTATGCGGCAAACAGGAAGATACCGCTGGGTTGCAGGATCTTTTGATTTTCAACCTCAAAGGCATTGCAGTTTACGGTAAAAAACTGAAAGAGTTCGACATTCAGAATAATGAGACAGCTCTGTTTGTGGCTAAAGCCCTGTTCACGACAATTACCAACGCTAACTTCGATAACGACAGCTTGGTCCGCTTCGTTAAAGAGTCACTTGAGCGTAAAAAAGCAATGCAGGCTCAGTTCCTTGCTGCCTACAAAGCCAAAAATGGCGAGGATTTTTCCGGTTCTCTGCCGGATGCCGCAACCTGGCTTAGTAACAGCCCGGCCGATTTTGCTGAAAAAGCTAAAAGTGTCGGCGTTCTCGCCACTGAGAATGTGGATGTTCGTTCCTTACGTGAGCTCCTGATCATAGGACTGAAGGGAATTGCCGCCTATGCTGAACATGCCGCCACCTTAGGTTATGAAGATGATGGAGTTTACGCCTTTTTAATGGAGGCCCTCAACTCAACCACCGAAGATCTTTCAGTTGATGAGATGGTCGGCCTGGTTCTGAAAGCCGGTGAAGTTTCAGTCAACACCATGGCTCTGCTCGATAAAGCCAATACTACAACTTACGGTAATCCGGAAATAACTGAAGTGAACTTAGGCGTTCGTGGTAATCCCGGAATTCTGATCAGTGGTCATGATTTAAAGGACATGGAAGAGCTCCTGAAACAGACCGAAGGATCTGGCGTTGATGTCTACACCCATGGCGAGATGCTGCCTTGTCACTACTATCCTGAATTGAAAAAATATGATCACCTGGTTGGCAATTACGGCGGCTCCTGGTGGCACCAAAATCAGGAATTTGAATCCTTTAACGGCCCGATCCTGATGACTACGAACTGCGTTATTCCTTTGAAAAAAGATAACACCTACCTTGACCGCCTCTTTACCACTGGGGTTGTCGGTTTTGTCGGGGCCAACCATATTCCTGAAAGAACCACAGGTGGAAAAAAAGATTTTTCCACCATAATTGAGAAGGCAAAAAAATGTGCCGCCCCGACCGAGATTGAAACCGGCAAGATTGTCGGCGGTTTTGCTCACAACCAAGTTCTGGCGCTGGCCGACAAGGTTGTGGCCGCGGTCAAATCCGGAGCCATAAAACGATTTGTAGTTATGGCCGGTTGTGACGGACGCCAGAAATCGAGAAATTATTTTACCGAAGTGGCTGAAAATCTGCCGCAAGACACCATCATCCTGACCGCCGGTTGTGCCAAATATCGTTATAACAAACTTAATCTTGGCGATATCGGCGGTATTCCCCGGGTTCTTGATGCGGGACAGTGCAACGACTCCTACTCACTGGCAGTCATTGCTCTAAAACTGAAAGAGGTTTTCGAACTTGACGATATCAATGATCTGCCAATCTCTTTTGACCTCGGCTGGTATGAGCAGAAAGCCGTCGCCGTTCTTCTGGCGCTACTCTTCCTTGGAGTCAAAGGCATTCGCTTAGGACCCACCCTGCCCGCGTTTATCTCTCCGACCGTGCTTAATGTTCTGGTTGAGAACTTTGACATCAAACCGATCGGTACGGTTGAAGAAGATATCGCCGCAATGATGAAAGGCGAATAACAATCGTATGTGTAACAGCATTAAGCTGACGCATTAAAAAACAAAGAGCCGCAGTCGGAAACATTACCTTTGTCTCCGGCTGCGGCTCTTTTATATTCGTAAACAAAGATTATAATTGTAAAATCACACTACTTTTGCTATCTTTTACCATGAATAGAATCAAACTTGAACTGCCCGAAGCGCAGCATTTTATTTTCACGACCGAGATTACACCTCGGATCAACGACATTAATTACGGTAACCATTTAGGACATGACCATCTCATCTCATTGATGCATGAAGCCCGGGTGCGGTTTCTGAAAAAATATAATTTCAGTGAAATTGATATTGCCGGTACCAGTATCATTATGGCCGACCTCGCCATAACCTATAAAGCCGAAGTTTCCTGGGGCGAACAGCTGACCTTCAACATTGCCATCTACTCCCCTTCCAGCGCCGGCTGTAATTTCTTCTATCACATAAAAAATGCAAAAAACGGCAAGGAAGTTGCCAGAGCTAAAACCGGTATTGTATTTTTTGATTATAAAAAGAAAAAAGTTACCCGTATGCCGGAGCAATTCCGGCAGCTGATGGCAAACTGAATCTTTAAAACTGTACGAGAAGATCTTAACTTATTCAAATCATAAATACCTGTCGATGTAAACCGGAAGAAATATTACGAGATACCCTGGCTGATCTGGGATTTTTTATCGGCAACAGATCACAAAAGAAATATTACAGATAAAGAGATGACAGATTTTTACTATAAACTATTGCGGGAAAGTATTTAGATAAGGGCGTCTTAAGGGTTAACCTTAAGACAAAAATAAAGGAGGAATTTATGGCTGAAGAAAGTGCAGCAGGGTGCACCAGACCTACTGGTGGTCCGGCAGATGAAGAGAGCAAAGAGGCTCAAGCAACAGAGCAATTGACAGAGAACAAGGAGACACAGTCGATGATTAAAGTAGGACAGAAGGCCCCTGACTTTACGGCCCCGGGTTATTTTAAAGGGAATTTCACCAGTATCAAACTTTCAGATTATCTCGGCAAGTGGGTATTATTGTGCTTCTATCCAGGTGACTTCACCTTTGTCTGAGCCACCGAAATTTCAGCGGTCGCTGAAAAATACCCAGAGCTGCAGGAACTCGGCGTAGAGGTTTTGTCAATGTCGATCGACTCCCAGTTTACCCACAAGATGTGGAATGACCATGAACTAAGCAAGATGGTTGAAGGCGGCATTCCTTATCCCATGCTCTCTGATGCCGGCGGGAAAATCGGTAGCGTTTATGGTATTTATGATGAAAATGCCGGGGTCGAAACCCGCGGCCGCTTTATCATCGATCCCGATGGTATCGTTCAAGGATTTGAGGTTCTAACCCCGCCTGTCGGTCGGAATATAAACGAATCATTCAGACAGATCCAGGCTTTCCAACTGGTTCGCGAAAAGAATGGCAGTGAGGCCACACCTTCAGGCTGGAGACCTGGCAAAGCAACTCTGAAACCGGGTGTCGACCTGGTAGGTAACGTCTGGAAAGAGTGGCAGACCAAACAGGCATTTGATTGAAAATAAATTTTTTAACCGGGCCGAGAGTCAGTTCTCGGCCCGGCCATCGCAGGCTATATTAAATTAGATATCCAAGCTATCAGGGTATATTGAAAACCTTCTTACGCGTGTCAGACGTAGCTGGGGTGGCCACCTGTTTTTTACAACTTTCCGTAAAAAACCTTTTTTGATTGCATGGCGGTGCTCCTCCCTATATACTCTCCCCGTAAAATCCGACATTTGATTTCATTACATAAACTAAAACAGAACTGTAAATTAAATGAATACGTACGCAATTATTATTCTCATTGCTCTTCTCGCTGATTACCTCATCGACCTGATTGCCGACTACCTTAACCTGAAAAACCAGAAACAAGAACCACCGTCAGAATTTTCCGACCTGGTTAATGAAAAAGAATATCGTAAAAGCCGGGATTATCTGCAGACAAATACTGTATTTTCACAGTGGGAAAGCCTTTTTTCGCTGACACTCACCCTGCTCTTCTGGTTTATGGGAGGCTTCAACCTGCTGAACAAGTGGTGCCTTAGACAAACTGATAACGAACTTGTTGCAGGCATTATCTTTATCGGCATTCTCCTCCTGGGACGGACCATATTGAACCTTCCCTTCTCAATCTATAGTACTTTCGTTATCGAAGAGCGTTTCAATTTCAACCGTACCACCTGGAAAACTTTTGTCGCTGACTATATCAAGGCAATCCTTCTTGCACTGCTTCTCGGCACCCCGCTTCTCGCCGGAATACTCTGGTTTTTTCAAACCGCCGGAGACCGGGCCTGGTTTTTCGCCTGGCTGGTTACTGCCGGATTCACTTTGAGTATCCAGATAATCGCACCAACCTGGATTATGCCGCTATTTAATAAATTTACCCCCCTGCCTGAAGGTGAGCTTAAAGAAAAGCTGCTCAGTTATGGCGAAAAAGTCAACTTCCCCTTAACCAATGTCTTCGTTGTTGACGGTTCGAAACGTTCCGGCAAAGGTAACGCTTTTTTCACGGGTTTCGGCAAACATCGCCGCGTGGCTCTTTTTGACACATTGATTGAACAGCACTCTGCAGAGGAACTTCTCGTCGTTCTCGCCCACGAAATTGGGCACTACAAGAAAAAGCACATACTTAAAATGACGCTTATTTCAATCATCCACCAAGGAGTCATTTTCTTCTTGATGGGTTGGTTTATCAAACAGTCGGCTCTCTATGAGGCATTTTTTATGGAAAATGTCTCCGTCGCTACCGGACTGATTTTTTTCAGCCTGCTTTTTACTCCGGTCGAAATGATCTTAAATCCACTTTTGCAGTCACTATCCAGACGACATGAATTTCAGGCGGATAATTTTGCCGCTATGACCACCTGTAAACCAGAAACTATGGTCACAGCTTTGAAAAAACTGGCTCACGATAACCTCGCAAATCTGACCCCCCATCCACTCTATGTATTTCTCCATGATGGTCATCCACCACTGCTGGCAAGAATTAATTCTTTACGCAACATGAGTTCTCGCTAAAGCTTAAAACCGGTATGAATTCACCGGTTTTTCCCAACCATATTTAAACTTGTTAATAACTTTCGATATTTAGCGTCTAATCACCCATTATTAGTAAGAATAAATAATTTCACATAACCTGAAACTTTTTTATATCGAAAAAATAACTCTTTATTTTCAACAAGTTATATAATTGACATTTTCTAACTATTAAGAATCTATAAAGATTTCATGATTATCCACAACTCCTGTGAATAACATGTTGACAAGCCCCTTAAAAACCCGAAAAACTTAATAATAAAAGGGCCCTGGGAATACTTGATAAAGGTACCGGAGAATTTATGTTAAAGAAAGTTCAAATACAAAAAATACGACCTACCGATCGGCTTAATTTTCAAACTCCATTCTTTCTTTCAGCCATCCTGACAATGCTCATTTATCTACTGCCGACTGTCAGCTCAGCCGGCACCGGCCCGTACAGTTTCCTGGCGCAGATAAACCGCCAAAATTACCCTTTTGCACACTCGGTTCTGGCCCAAGAGATTGAACACATTGAATACCATGAAAACGGTGCGCATGAGAGTCTCGATGATGTCTACATCACGGTACTTGATGAAGAGGGCAGACAAAACCATAAAGTTTTAAGTTTCAGCGTCAATAAGGCTTACGGAGAACTAAAAATCGAGCTTTGTGAAATTATTCGGGCCGAAAAATCAACCCAGATCGATATCGCGGCCCAAATCCATGAAGAGGCCGCCGCCAGCAACAGCCGCAGCAATATCTACAATCCTCTGCAAAAGGATATCAAACTGTTCCTGCCGGGCCTTGAGATTGGCGACACTATCCACTATCGACTTACTCGACGGCGATTTAAGCCGATCATGGAAAATCAGATATATGGTTCAATCCTGGGGCAATACGATATTCCAGTTCGTTCCTATCTCTTCACGATAACCACGCCGGCTACGACCCGACTTAACTGGTTGATTAAAGATAAGGTTAAAGGCGCGGTCACCTTCCGCGAGACCCGGCTCCCGGGAAATACCGCAAAAGTTATCAGATCATGGCATTTCAAACAGGTGCCGCAGATCACGCCGGAACCGAGTATGCCCTCATTCCGCCGGGTAGCGATGCGACTACTCTACTCAACCATGTCGAGCTGGCAGACGGTAGGTTCCTGGTATGATAATCTGGTAGCGAAGAAACTTGCTCCGGGAGATGAATTAAAAAAGAAGGTAGATGAGCTTATTGCCGGAAAATCTGATAAGCATCAGAAGCTTGCAGCCCTGTTTTATTATGTCGCGCAGAAGATTCGCTACCTCGGCGTCAGCGGCGAGAGTGAGCGTCCCGGATTTGAACCGCACGATGTTAATTTAACCTTAAGCCGCCGGCACGGAGTCTGCCGCGACAAAGCCGCGCTCTTAGTCTCAATGCTGCAGTATGCGAATTTTAATGCCAAGGCCGTGCTGATTCGGGTCGGGGATAAACTTGATTCCGAAATTCCACTACCTTACTTTAATCATGCTATTGTTGCTGTATTAGATGATAGTGACAACGTCATCAACTTCCTTGACCCGACCTCGGAAACCAGCCGCCAGTTTCTGCCCGACTATGAACGCGAATGCTCCTACCTGGTAGCTGACAAACAAAAGAGTGATCTTGGTCTTACCCCGCCGCTGCCACCGGAGAAGAACAGCTTCAAGTTAGATATTGTTGACCGGTTTGCGGAAGATGGCAGCCTGAACGGCAGCATCACAGTCGAGTGCATAGGCTTCAACGATACCCTGATGCGCTCGATCATGATGAACCAGAGTAAAAAAGAGCAGGAGCTGCTTCTTAAAAGATTTTTCTTACGTCAGTACAGCGGCCTTGAACTTGAAAATATAAAATGGTCCGACCCGGCTGATCGGAGCAAAAATTTCAATTTTTCCGGCGATTTCTCGATTGTTGCCGATGCCGTATTAACCAAGTCCGAGCCTGCAACATTTCTCCAGCCCCTGATCTTTATGGCCAATTCAAGTTTACTTGAGCGCTGGATTATTAATTTGGCCGACATGACTACACGCCACTACCCAATAAAACTCGGCTATACTTTTACGACTGTCGCGAGTGAACATTTAACCTTTGCCAGACCCCCGAATAAAGTTTTTCTGCCGGATAATTATAATCTTGAAAATGAAATTTTTTCAGCAACCCTGAACTGCCGCCAGCCGACTCCGGAACAACTGCTGATTAAGCGGCATTTCTCACTATTGAAAACCGAGGTTGATGCCCACCTATATCACAAATTGACTACATTGCAGAATTACAAGCAAAGGCTGTCTCTGACGCCGATAGTTATTGAGTGGTAAAAGACAGATTTGGACTTTGCATCGGAATCAAGATAATAAATTACAGGACAATAAAAATGTTTACTGAAAGAAATTTCCTTTCCAGATTAAACCTCTTCCTGATTGGCTGCTTGTTTTTATCAGCCCTTTCCGGTAGTGCCACAGCGGCAAATGCCCAAACTGAAACACTTCAACTTAATGCGGATGCCGTCAATCTCAGGGTTGAAAAACATTATACTCTTACCAGCGATGGTGCTTACAAGTTGCATCTCTATATTAAACGTCAGATTTTGACCTACAAAGGTAAAAAAGAGTATGCCGATTTCAAATTCACCTATAACCGCACCCGACAACAGGTAAAATTACTTAAAGCACAGACAACCACCGGTAAGGGTGAAGTGCTCACGGTTAAACCGGAAGAGATACATGATATCCCCGCCTCCTGGAATAGTGAGGCCTCGCTCTATTCCCAAACCCGGCAAATGGTTGTCAGCCTGCCTGCAGTTGAGCCCAACAGTATAATTGAGGTTGAAATTGAGGTTACCTGCAAAAACGGTTTCTGGTGTAAAGAGTATTTTCGCTTGAACAACCCGATACTATATAAAGAAGTGATAATTGATACACCGGCATCATTAAAACTGCACTACCGGGAGCCGCGGAATATAGAACTTGATTTTCAGCAGAAGATGCTCGACAACGGTGATCACCGTTATCAGTGGCAGAGAAAAAACATCCCGGCTTTAACTCCGGAAAAAGGCGCTCCATCTCATCTTGAACAAGGTTTCTGCCTGCTGGCAGCAAATTTCTCCAGCTGGCGCCAGGTGGCCGATTTTTTCAATAAATCATTCACCACGGCACGGCAAACCGAAAAAAACAAACCTGCCAGGATCATTTTAGAGAGTGCCACTACGACCCCGACAAGTCATCAGCTATATCGAAAAATTCGCGCGTTAACCACCTATGCTATCTCTTTTCAGGAAACTGATTTCAAAGTTCAGCCGTCATCTGAGACAAAAAAATTAGGTTACGGAACAGATTGCGATCTGGCTCTCTTTTTTATGCAGCAGCTGAAACTCTACCAGCAGCCGGCTGACATCATAATGGTTGACTCACAAAACCTGATACTTGAAAAATTCACCGATTTCCCCTATCCCGGCTGGTGGGATACGGCCATGGTGCAAAGCGGCGCCGATTTTTTTCTCTTTTCGAGTGCGAAAGCGGCACCCGGAATTACCGGTTTTGAGAAAAGTATCGGGCTCAACCTCAGCACCGGGAAACTCACGACCATTAAAGACCGTAGGGTCAATCAAACAAATACCAGACTAAATCTTGACTTAAGTAATTTCCCTGCTTGCCGAGGGCAGCTTGAATTAACGCTTAACGGCGCGGCCGCCACCGACTGGCGCAGCCAGTGGCGTGATCTTTCGCAGCCTGAAATAGAAATTGCCAGTTCCCAATTCCTGCACCAAATAGATCCTGAAGCTGAATTTATCGGTAAACTCTCGATTACAGGTCTTAAGGATGATCGTAAAGAACTCACTTTTCAGTGTCAGTTCAAACAGAGCAACGCCTGTACTAAGTTTAAGAGTATAAACACAAAACATCTGTATCTTCTACCACTTAAAGCCCCGGATCTGCCCTACCCCCTGAACAGCCTCTTAAAAGAGCGACAGCAACCGATAAGCATTGCATCCGATGAACTTATAAATGACGAAGTAATCGTCAAGTTACCGAACCACGCCCAAGTTATTTCACATCCTCAGGCAACCTCTGGCAAACTCCCGAAATTTTCATGGCAGATCACTTGTACAGCAGACCCTGAAACTAACACCCTTATCTACAAACGAAAAATAAAATTCAACCGGGGAATCATCCCGGCCCGGAATCCGAAATATGAAGAATTTATCACCGTAATCCGCAGTTTCCACCGGCCGGAAGCTTTACGTATAATCTTTAAATTGGAATAATTTCTCATAAGATTATTTTTTACGAAAAAAATTAACCAGTAACAAAAAAACCGGCATAAAGCCGGTTTTTTTGAGTTTAAATCTAATGTGGAAAATAGTCTAACTTGCCAGAGCCTTGACTACGGTTTCGCCAATGTCGGCCGGGCTTTTAACAACGTAGATACCGGCTTTTGTCATGGCAGCCATTTTTTCGGCGGCGGTGCCTTTGCCACCGGCGATGATGGCACCGGCATGGCCCATGCGACGACCCGGAGGAGCGGTTTGGCCGGCGATAAAACCGATTACCGGCTTGGTCATTTTATCACTGACAAACTGGGCCGCTTCTTCTTCGGCGCTACCGCCGATTTCACCAATCATAACTACGGCTTCGGTGTCGGAGTCGGCTTCAAAAAGTTCTAAGAGATCGATAAACTGGCTGCCGATAATGGGATCGCCGCCAATCCCGATACAGGTCGACTGACCGAGACCTCTTTCGGTCAATTGAGCAACCGCTTCATAGGTCAGCGTGCCGCTGCGGGAGATAACCCCGACTTTACCGGCTTTATGGATGAAACCCGGCATAATCCCGACTTTGGCGGCATCGGGTGTGATGATACCGGGACAGTTGGGGCCGATCATTCGGGCTTTTTTGCCCTTCATAAAAGCTTTGACTTTGAGCATATCCAGGGTCGGTATACCTTCTGTAATGCAGACGACCAGGTCGATTCCAGCATCCACAGCTTCCATAATCGCATCAGCCGCGAACGGCGGCGGCACAAAGATCAGAGAGACATTAGCCCCGGTTGCTTTAACCGCTGCATCAACTGTATTAAAAACTGGCACATCATCCATTTTCTGGCCGCCTTTGCCCGGGGTCACACCGGCAACAACCTGAGTTCCGTAAAGAACGCACTGCTGGGCGTGGAACATCCCCTCGCTGCCAGTAATCCCCTGCACCACAATCTTGCTATCTTTATCAACTAAAATAGACATCATATCTCCTTAATTTCAACATCATCTATTTGAATGCGGCGACAACTTTCTCGGCCGCATCGGCAAGCCCCCGGGCAACGGTCATTTCGATACCAGATTCTTCTAGAATTTTAGCGGCCTCTTCAGCATTAGTGCCTTCGAGACGGACTACCAGAGGTACTTTGATATCAACCATTTTCGTGGCTTCGATAATCCCGTTGGCAATCCGGTCACAACGGACGATCCCGCCGAAGATATTGACCAGAACCGCCTTGACATTGGGATCGGAAAGAATGATGCGAAAAGCATTAGCCACCGATTCGGCATTGGCACTGCCGCCAACATCGAGAAAGTTAGCCGGTTCGGCCCCGGACAATTTAATAATATCCATGGTCGCCATAGCCAGACCCGCACCGTTGACCATGCAGCCGACTTCACCATCAAGTTTGATATAATTAAGACCAAATTTGGAAGCTTCGATCTCCAAAGGATCTTCTTCTTCGAGATCCCTGAGTTCGGGCCAGACATTTTTATGACGGTAGAAAGCATTGTCATCAAAGTCAACCTTGGCATCGAGAGCAAGCACCCGGCCATCACCAGTTTCAATCAGGGGATTGATCTCGACCATCGAACAATCCTGAGCCTCAAAAACCTTATAAAGATTCATAAAGAGGCTACTGGCCTGACGCACCGCTTTACCCTCAAAACCGAGTCCATAAGCAATTTTTGTCGCTTGAAATGGACGTAAACCAAGAGCCGGGTCGATAAATTCCTTGATAATCTTTTCCGGAGTCTCTTCCGCGACCTTTTCGATCTCCATCCCGCCTTCGGTACTGGCCATGATCACCGGGCACTCACTGGCCCGATCAACAACGATGCCGAAGTAGTACTCTTTTTTAATGTCCATCCCCTCTTCGATAAGCAGGCGCTTTACTTGCTTGCCTTCGGGGCCGGTCTGGTGGGTGATCAACTGCATTCCCAGGATTTCACCAGCTACCTTTTTGGCCTCATCAAGACCGTTAACCACCTTGACGCCGCCACCTTTACCGCGGCCGCCGGCATGAATCTGGGCTTTGACAACAACCGTGCCCCCGCCCAACTCATTTACTGCCGCTTCGACCTGATCAAGATCAAAAATAGGAATTCCATTAGGCACCTGAACACCCGCTTCTTTCAAAAGCGCCTTAGCCTGATATTCATGAATTTTCATAGTTACTCCCGTACCAATTTATTGATAATTACGTAATCGAATTGCCTCGATGCGGGGACATGCCTCCAGACCGGGCTTTAGCCCGTGGCGGGCTGAGCCG
>JAOZQE010000111.1 GCA_029932385.1 bacterium
TGCAGCACTCGCGTTATCTTAAACGTCTGCCGCAGCGTCTGCCGTTGAAATACCGAGCTGCAATGGTCGCTGCCGTACTGGCTGCGAGAAGGGTATACGATGGTGACTGGGAGAGCGATTTCGGCAGTAAACTGATAAATTATGTAAAATGGAAGTTTAAAGAGTAACTTGCAGGCAACGCCCGCGTTAGATTGAAATTGAAGATTATTTTTTATTGATGACCAACATTAAGGATAGGATTTGGCTTGAGTACTCAAATTGAAAAAGAGATATTAAAACGGCGCACTTTCGGGATTATCAGTCATCCCGATGCCGGTAAAACCACTTTAACCGAGAAACTGCTGCTCTTCGGCGGGGCCATTCAGATGGCGGGCGCGGTAAAATCCCGCAAAAATACCCGCCATGCGACCAGTGACTGGATGTCGATTGAACAGGAACGCGGTATCTCTGTAACCTCGTCGGTTATGAAATTCAATTATCGGGATTTTGAGATAAATCTTCTCGATACTCCGGGCCATCAGGATTTTTCCGAAGACACCTACCGGGTTCTGACCGCGGTAGACAGTGCTTTAATGGTGATCGACAGTGCCAAAGGGGTCGAACCCCAGACCGAGAAACTGATGGAGGTCTGCCGTATGCGGAATACGCCAATTATTACCTTTATCAATAAAATGGATCGGGATGGACTGGAACCGCTCGATATTCTGGCCGATATCGAAGATAAACTGCAGGTCGAGTGCGCGCCGCTCTCCTGGCCGATCGGGATGGGGAGCTCTTTCAAGGGGGTTTACAATCTCTATCAACAAAAATTGCACATCTTTACTCCCGGTCATGACAGTCACCTCGATGAAGGGATTATGCTTGATGATCTGGCCGATAAGAAACTTGATGAAGTTCTCGGACTTCAAGCCGAAACCCTGCGTGAAGATGTCGAACTGATGGAGGGGGCGGCCAACCCTTTCGATCAGGACGAATATCTGAAAGCGAGTCAGACGCCGGTTTTCTTTGGCAGCGCCATCAATAATTTCGGCGTCAGGGAGATGCTTGATGCGTTCGTCGAACTGGCCCCGGCTCCCGGCCCCCGGGCCGCGAAAACCCGCATTGTCAGGCCGGAGGAGAGCTCTTTTTCCGGCTTTACATTTAAGATCCAGGCGAATATGGATCCTGCCCACCGGGATCGGATTGCTTTTTTTCGTATCTGTTCCGGGAAATTTACGCGGGGAATGAAGGTGCGCCATCATCGCCTCGGTAAAGATGTCACGGTTGCCAATGCAACAATCTTTATGGCTCAGGATCGCAGCCATGTTGAAGAGGCGTGGCCCGGGGATATTATCGGTATCCATAATCATGGAACGATTAAGATAGGCGATACATTTACGAGTAAGGAGGAGCTTAAATTTACCGGTATCCCGAGTTTTGCCCCGGAACATTTCCGCCGGGTCGTACTCAAAAATCCTTTGAAGTCCAAACAGCTGAATAAGGGTTTGCTGCAACTGGCGGAGGAGGGCGCGGTGCAGGTTTTCCGCCCCTTTATGGGCAGTGATTATATTCTCGGTGCAGTTGGAGTACTGCAGTTTGAGGTAACTATGGCCCGCCTGAAAGCTGAATATGGAGTTGATGCCATCTACGAGGCGGCCGATTTTACTGCGGCCCGCTGGATTGAATGTGATGACAGTAAGAAACTTGATCAGTTCAAAAAGAAAAATGAGAGTCAGCTCGCCTTAGATAGTGAAGGTTGTCTGACTTTGCTGGCTCCAAGTGATTGGCGTTTGCGCCGGATTATTGAACTTTTCCCTGATATCAGGTTCAACAAAACCCGCGAATATGATTAACTGCAGCCAACCTGGATCTTTTACGTGCAGATCAATCTATAATGCATCAATTTAAACTCTCTGCGCCCTTTACGCCGCAGGGCGATCAGCCGCAGGCGATTGAAAAATTATGTGCCGGCCTTAACACGGGTCTGGATAAACAGGTGCTTCTCGGAGTCACCGGTTCGGGGAAGACTTTTACCCTGGCCCAGGTTATTGCCAAGGTTCAACGTACTACCCTGGTGATCGCTCCGAATAAGACTCTGGCGGCCCAGCTCTATCAGGAGTTCAAAGATTTCTTCCCCGAAAACCGGGTCGAATATTTCGTCAGTTATTACGACTACTATCAGCCTGAAGCCTACATTCCAACGACCGACACCTTTATTGAAAAAGATTCCGCGATTAACGACCAGGTTGATAAGTTGCGGCATGCAGCTACGGTCTCCCTTCTGGAACGTGACGATGTTATCATTGTTGCCAGCGTCTCCTGTATCTACGGTCTCGGTTCGCCGGAAGCCTATCAGGGAATGCTTTTATACCTTGAACCGGATCGTGGAGATCTGACCCGCGACCAGATTATCCGGCGCCTGGTTGATATTCAGTATGCGCGTAACGACTACGATTTTCATCGCGGTACCTTCCGGGTGCGGGGTGAGGTTGTCGATATCTTCCCTGCCAATATGGAGGAGAGTGGGGTGCGGCTTGAGTTTTTCGGTGATGAGCTTGAGGCGCTCTCGCTGGTCGATCCTTTAACCGGCAGCCTGCAGCAGAAACTTAACAAATTCACCGTCTATCCGGCGAGTCATTACGTCACCCCGGAGGCTGACCGCAAACGCGCGTTTAATGCGATCCAGAACGAACTTGACGAACGCCTGCTGGAGTTGCGCAAAGCCGGCCGTCTGGTAGAAGCGCAGCGCCTGGAACAGCGGACAATGTTTGATCTTGAGATGATCGAGCAGATGGGTTTCTGTTCCGGCATTGAAAACTATTCCCGCCATATTACCGGCCGGGCCGCCGGTGATGCGCCGCCGACTTTGATGGACTATCTGCCTCGCAATCACCTGATCATCATCGATGAGAGCCATGTTACCGTGCCTCAGATCGGAGGCATGTATAAAGGTGATCGTTCGCGCAAAACGACGTTGGTTGAATTTGGTTTCAGGCTTCCGTCAGCACTTGATAACCGGCCTTTGCAGAGTGCTGAATTTGCTGAGCGCAGCGGCCAGACAATCTATGTCTCCGCGACCCCGGGCAACTACGAACTTGAGATTGCGGAACAGGTGGTCGAACAGGTAATCCGGCCGACCGGTCTCATCGACCCCGAAATAGAAATTCGACCGGCCCGCAATCAGATTGATGATGTCATCGCTCGTTTGCGCGAAACTGTTGTCGCTGGTAACCGCGCCCTGGTTACGACCCTGACCAAACGGATGGCCGAGGACTTAAGTCAATTCTTAAGGGAACTTGATTTTAAGGTGCGCTATCTTCATTCCGATATTGATACCCTGGAGCGGGTTGAACTGATCCGGCAGCTGCGCCTCGGGACTTTTGATATTCTGGTGGGTATTAATTTATTACGCGAGGGTCTTGATATTCCCGAAGTTGCGCTGGTCGCAATTCTGGATGCCGATAAAGAGGGTTTCTTACGCTCGCATCGCTCCCTGATTCAGACTTCCGGTAGGGCCGCGCGTAATCTTAAGGGTAAGGTCATTTTCTACGCTGACAAGGAGACTGGATCGATGGCGAGTGCGATTGCTGAAATGGAACGCCGCCGCCAAAAACAACTGGCTTATAACACGGAATATAAGATCACTCCGCAGAGTATCGTCCGCCGGGTGCAGGAATCAATCGAGGTTGAGTACGGAGTAGAAGTTGACAGAAAAAATGATAAAACCCCTTCTGAAGTAAATTTTCAAGAGTTAATCGCCAAAGGCAGCCGGGCTTGTGACCGGGCCCTGCGGAAGTGGGAGAAAGAGATGGCCAAAGCCGCTAAAGAGCTCAACTTCGAACACGCCGCCGAACTTCGCGACCGCATCACCGCTCTCCAGCGGGCGATTGTTCTGGCATAATTTGGGAATGACTATGATCTCAAGCTCTAAAACTGTAGGGTATCTTAACTTTTACAGATTGATACTGGATTGCATTTTCTTTTGGTCTCGATAATATAGGTATTGATTTTCCTGATTTCAGTTCACTGGATTTACAAAAAGAGCCTGATACTTTGGTATCAGGCTCTTTTTGTTTTTTTCTATCCAAATAGTATCAAAATCATACTTTTGGCTTATTGACACGAGCAGATTGCTATATTATCTATTATATAGGTGGAATCCGTAATCGTAAAGATTGTTTTTGGAGAATATTTTTTAAGAAAATTTTTTTCATCGTTATAATTTTACTTAAAGAGTCGGTTTATAAGTCTTTTGTAAGTCATTGAAATACATAATATTTACCATATTTGATAGTCGGTGATTTAATGTTTATAGGTTTACGCAAATTCATACTTTCGACTGATTGACGAATGAAAAATTTATCTTTATATATGAGTGTATATCCTAGTGGTAAGAAGTTTTGCTTTAATTGTAAAACTTTAATCTCGGTAGATCATCGATAAAGATTTTTTAAGATTATTTCCTGGCTGTCACGCTTTAGCTTATATTGTTATTCGTGAAATACAATTCACAAAGGTTGGTTAGCTATGAATAAATTATCAGTATTACTTGCTGCTGGCGATTTTCTTTTAATTGCTATGGCTTACTACTCCGGGATTTTAATTCGTTTAGGAAGTTTGTCAGGATCTATTGAATCAAGCAAGAGTATAGTTCAGATTGCTGTTATTGGCAGTATTCTGATTCTTACGGCCAGTATTTTTGAACTTTACAGCAAACATCGTAGTTTGAGTAGACTCAGTATCATTACAAGGGTCTTCTGTTCTTTGGTATTGGCTTTCATTCTACTGACTTCTCTATTTTATCTGTTTCCGAAAATTGTTTTGGGTCGGGGCATTCTGTTTGTGATGCTGTTTATGTTTGGTTTATGTCAATATCTCTGGCATAGTTATTCCTCATTTATTTTTCGCATTCCCGGCCTCAACCAAAGATGTATGGTGATTGGAGTAGGTTCTCTGGCTCAAGATATTGGAGCAGCCATTGAGGAAGATAGCAGTAAATATCACCTGGTAGGATATATTCAGCCTAAAGGAGCTGAGATCGAGGTTGACGCTGACAAGGTCGTTGGTACTGTAGAAAGTCTGCCGGAATCAGCTGTCCGCGAGCGAGTGGGTAAAATTATTGTTGCTCTTACTGAGCGTCGTGGAGTGCTACCCTATAAAGAACTGTTAAATTGTCGTTTCACCGGTATCGAAGTTGTAGACGCGGTTAGTTTTTACGAAGAGGTAACTGGCAAACTCAGGGTTAATGACATCAATCCCTGTTGGTTTATCTATTCGGAAGGTTTTGGTTTTGGTGATATAATTCGTTTTTGTAAAAGATCTCTCGATATCTTTTTTTCATTAGTTGGAATCCTTATAACCTTACCGATGTTGCCTCTGATTGCTTTAGCCATCAAGTTGGAGTCGCCCGGAGAGGTCTTATTCAGTCAGGTTCGAGTTGGAGAAAACGGTCGTGAGTTTAAGATCTATAAATTTCGCAGTATGTGTTGTGATGCCGAAGTGCTTAGTGGTGCCGTTTGGGCAGGAGAAAATGATTGTCGCGTAACTAAAGTAGGAAATTTCCTGCGCAAAACCCGCCTCGATGAAATTCCGCAGCTTATTAATGTCTTCAAGGGTGATATGGCTTTTGTTGGTCCCCGTCCGGAACGTCCTGAGTTTATCGTCAATTTAGAAAAAGAAATTCCTTACTATAGTAAACGCCACGTTCTTAAACCCGGAGTTACCGGTTGGGCTCAAGTCTGCTATCCCTACGGTGCCTCAGTCGAAGATTCTTTGATGAAACTCAAATACGATCTCTACTATGTCAAAAACTTTTCTATCTTTCTTGACTTGAAAATTATATTAAAAACAGTTAAGGTAGTTTTGTTCGGTCAAGGTAGGTAGGGATTTTCCCTCCGCAAATGAAATATTTTCTTTCATGAAAATCTCTAAGTCAATTTTTTAACTGGTATGTAGGTAGTACCCAGAAAATCTTTCTGGGTACTACCTCTACAGAAAGTTAAAGGAGTTTTGTGTGTTACGGAAACTCAATATTGTTTTGTTTTGTTTGCTCTTGTTGCTGTTAGGGTCTTGTAATAACCAATCTAAAGAAGCGTTATTGCAGGAAGGTATTACTTATACCCGTGATGGGAACTATCGTGGGGCTGTGGTTCTGTTCAAGAATGCTCTGGAAAAAGATCCCAACTATTTTGA
>JAOZQE010000037.1 GCA_029932385.1 bacterium
CTACAGTTCGTTCAACTCTTTCAAACTGACTACTTTCGATTCAGCGACAATCAGATGGTCCAGAAGTCTGATCCCTAAAACTGCGGCGGCGTTTTTCAATTCGACGGTAATTTTTATATCTTCAGCCGACGGGTTCAGGCTGCCGCCGGGGTGATTGTGGGCGACAAGAATTGCTGCTGCATGATATTTAAGGGCCTGGCTTAACACTTCACGCGGATAAACCACACTCATATCCACAGTACCTCGATGCATCACCTCACTCTGAATCAGGCGATGGCGATTATCCAGAAAAAGGACTAAAAACTGCTCTTTTGAGAGGCCTTCCAGCCGGGCTCGGCATAAGTTGGCAATCTGACTCGGCGCGGTGACACTCTGGCGCTCAAGATCAGGTGCTTCAAGGTAAAGTATAAGCATCTCACGACATAATTTCAGCAAAAGAGCCGTATGCAATCCGACGCCGGAAATCTCCTGCAGACGTTCTAAAGGTGCATCAATAACTTTTTTTATCGTCTTAAAATTACGCAACAGATCTTTGGCCACCGGTTTCACATCCTGCCTCGGGATGGCATAACTTAATAATAGTTCCAGGGCCTCGTAATCATGCAGGCCATCCAGACCATGATCTAAAAAACGCTCTTTTAAGCGTTGACGATGACCGAGATAATCTAATTTTTCAGTTTTTTTCTTTTTTGCGTCCATATTTTCTCTGACCATGTCTTAAATCAATCTGATTTGACCTTGATTTTTTTCAACCAAGTTCATAGTATACAGGAACGATAAGATCCTTAATGAAAGTGTAAATTAATCAAACTACGAGGAACCTTTTATTATGAAAATTGCAATCTCCGGTAAAGGCGGCGTTGGCAAGACCACTCTCGCCGGAACCCTGGCGCGGGTTATCGCCGCAACTGAACACAAAGTCTTAGCAATTGATGCCGACCCTGACGCAAACTTAGGCTCAGCTTTAGGCTTCAACCTGGATGAGGTTGAAAAGGTTGTACCCGTAGCCGAAATGACAGATTTCATCCAGGAACGCACCGGTTCGCAAAAAGGTTCATACGGTGGAACCTTCAAACTTAATCCTCAAGTTGACGATATTCCTGAGCGTTTCAGCCTGAGCCGTGAAAACTTGAAACTCCTGATCCTCGGCACTATTCCTGAGGGTGGCGGTGGCTGTTATTGCCCGGAGAGTGTCATTTTGAAATTTCTTTTGCGCCACATTCTCCTGCAACGTGATGAGAGTATTATTCTGGATATGGAAGCCGGGCTCGAACATCTTGGCCGCGGCGCAACCCGGGGTATTGATGCGTTCATAGTTGTCGTAGAACCGGGATCCCGAAGCCTTAAAACCGCCCGGCAGATCAAAAGACTGGCCGCAGATCTGGGTATCGACCGGGTCTATGTCGTCGGCAACAAGATAAGCCAGGCAAATGACAAAGACTTTATAACCGACAACCTTGAAGGTCTGAAGATCTTAGGCTTTCTCGATTATGACCAGGAAATCATCACCGCTGATCGCCGGGACCAAGCCCCTTTTGAGGTCAACCAGAAAATAGTCGACAATGTCAAAGTAATCTACGAAAACCTCAAACAGGAACTCGCCACTATCTAAAAAAAAGACTGTCCGACAACACCTTGCCGGACAGTCTTTAGCTTCTCCATTTGCCACACCTCATCTTGAGTCCGCAAATCAATTCGCATATGTAATACTCCCGGATGTTACACTCCCATAACGGATGGCTCGAGATCAAACAGATGATCTTTTCTGTTGACACTTCCGGCTGCAGAAGTAACTCCCCGGATAACTTCGACCTCCGGCCAAAGCCTCAGTCTCCGGAATATAGAGACCACACTCAAGACATTTTACCATCTTTTCACCGGAGCCCTGTTGATTACGACTTTCCGGTCTTGCGTCCGGAGTTACCGGCCGACCGCGCAACAGACGGAAAAACAGATAACCTAAACCTATCCACAATATAAATTTAAACACTTAATCCTCGACAACCTTTTTTTCAGCGGCATCAGTTTCATTACCGGATCCCAGCTTATTAATAAATTCCCCCGGCATTCGTAAAAGTCGAACCGGAGTTCCAAAAAATCTCTGGATCATGCCAATGGTCTTGGTGCCCATCCCGGCAATCGTCTGAGTTCTGATCTTAATATCATCAAATGGACCTTGAACGGTTATCGGAATAACAACAAATGTTTTATGTTCACCGGTCATGATATAACCGACCACAGGAATCGAGGCAAGTATTTTATCAATCGTCTGTAATGGCTGAATTCCACCCGTAAGATCAATCAGATTATTAATGAAGTCAATATTACCACTCCCGAAAATATTAAACGCCGGCCCCTGCATATCAAATTCGTCAACCTCAAACTGACCTCCGATAATCAAGCCTTTATAGATCAACTCATCATAAGGAACTCCCTTATCAACGCTTAATTCCGGCAGCTGGAGAGATGCAAACTGGGAAAGATTAAGTATAGAACTGATATTGGCGATCAAGGTAAATCTTTTCAAACTACCTTTGTAAAAATTGAAGTCGAGTTCTCCATCAAGACTCTCTTCCCAACTTTTCAACGAATCTCCCTGCCAGTAAAGATCAAGAGTCATAGAACCTTCCCCGCCTGACATTGGTAGCCCCCGATCAGGATTTTTCAGATAATCACTAAGAGTCTCCAGGCTGATATCATCAAGTTGAGACTCAAACATAAAAGAGTTATCGATAAAACGCCAGCCCGCATAGACATTAAACTTACCTTCAAATGTCTGGCCGACAAGTCTATCCACATTTATGCCGGCCGCATTTACATGACAATCACATTCAATCTCGTCCAATATTATCTTCTGGCAATGCAGGCGTTGAGCCCGGAGTTTGACATTAAGATCATTTTGAGCCAGTTTTGGCTTCCAGGACATTACAGACTTAACCCGGTCATCACCACCCAGAGTTTCAGCCAGTTCATCTAGTACAACAGCTTTGATCGGTTCATTATCATGCAGCTGACCTGGAGATACTTTTTTATTTAAGCCTGGCCCAGACTCCGCAGAGATTCCGAACAGAGTATCAAAATCAATATCTTCAGCCTCAATTTTGAGATCACCCTGAATTTTGTCAATTAGCTGTAATTTACCTGAGATACTTACCTGGGCCTGCTCCCCACCCCAATGCCAGTGACACTCATCAATATTTATCGAAGCATCAGTGCCACCATTTACAGAGAAGTTAAGGTTATCAAAATGTCGCCATAAATCTTTAGAGTCATCTTTTTTATCACTCCAGTCAACCGGCAGGATAAACTCATCAACCACACCGTTAATCCTGAAATCTAACTGCACATCATCTTTCGAAACACTCTTACTGCTTAATGGAAAATCGTCCGGAGCAAAATAGGGACTTCTAATTTCACCGGTTAGTTGATAATTCTCAGGATCTGCCTTCCTGTGTAATCCACCTTTAAATGAAATCTCGGACTTACCCCGGAGCAGGACAAGATGCTTAAAGACAATCTCTGCCTGATCAAATTCAGCCTGACAACTTAAAGTCTCAATCGTTCCATCGATGAAAGGCAGCGCAACATCTCCCCACTCTAAATCAAGCAGACCTGCCAGCTTAAAACCGGATTGAGTTTCGGTATCAGCACTTAAATCTATCTCCAATGATGAGGAACCGGCTTCAGAGCCGTTGATATCATACTCAGCGCCAGTCAGCACATTCAAGTGCTCAGGCGTAAAACCATCGCACCTGGCGCTGAGGTTGAAATCGGGGATTCCGGGGTTACTTCTCTCGAAGAAAAATCCCGGGCCGGGAAAAGTACCATGCAGGGTCACGGGTAAAGTCGCAAAATCAAGGGTGGCAGAATCTATTTGCAGGTTATCATCAACAAATTTAAATGAAGCTGTACCATTCTTGACGTTATAGGGAATCTCGGCAAGCGCGAAGGAGATATCATGACCTTTGAAATTTCCATCCCAAAGTATCTTCCCCGGCTGACTTAGGGGCCCGGAAAAAGCTAATTTCCCGGCAACCGCACCCTGCTCGAAAGTAACCGGAGACTTCTTCCTTGAAGGAGATCGGGTTGCGGCCTCAGAAAATATACGATTAATATATGGATTAAGTTTCTGCAGATCAATATTTACCTGGCCGGAAAAACCACTATGAACCTTTAGATAGATATCACTTAACACCAGATTTCCCGACTTACAGGTAACCGCGCCCTCAATTAAACAGTTTAAGTTTTTAATTTCAAAAATATTGTCCGCCAGCAACAGCTCTGCATCTTCAATCAAAAATGACGGTATAATTTTTGTTGCCCCTAAAGATAGATTTTCGCAATATAGGTGCCCGCCGATTATTCCAACCGGGGGTTTTTCCTCCATCAGACTTGAAATCTCCCGATAGTTCCCCTGCAGATAGGCATTCTCAACTACCAGACTTCCCTGATCTTTGAAGTTACTGCAGTAAGGCTTAACCTGCTCCGGCATTATTTTCCAGGGCAATAGCGGCAGAATTTTTAAGGGGTTTACTTTGGCACTGCTGAGCCGGGCCTCAATCGTACCATCAATACCGCGCCGCGCCTCATGGAGCAGACAGTAGCCGTGAACTGTAATCCCATCCGCATTGATTGTACAATTACGGGTTTCGATGGTATTGTAGCTGTCAGCTAAACGAAAATCATAGTCCACGGCAAAACGCTCAAATTCAAGTTTTTGCTGAAAAACCTGTTGATAATCAAGTTCAGCCTGGCGCAGGATTATCCGCCCTTTGGAGTGAAAGAGTCCCATCAGACTCCCGTCATAGTTTGCATCGACATCAACCCGCCCCCCGATAAAACGCATCGGTACATATTCTTGATAATAAGGAAAGTAGGTTGCAGCATTAATATTTTCAGCTCTTATCTTACAATCTAAAATCATCTTGCCCGGATCTATGGGAAATCTGATATTAGAAAGACTCCCCTCAATATTCAATGAACCATCGCCCCCGTTATCAAGGACTGTAGATGTCAGTTCAAATATTGTCTGCGCTTTAGTCTCATGCCATGTAAAAAATGAATTTAAGTGCTTAATCCTGGTCGTCATCGCCGACATACCAAAGCTGTCATCAGTAAACTCTACGGTTCCGTCAATAATCTCAACCTGTGCCCCGTTGATTTCCGGATCGACCTTCCAGTCGGCAAGTCCCGATCCCGGCTTTACATCATCATCATTGCTGTCGGATGGCTGCAGGAAATTTGTCAGAGTTGATAGATTACGGTCAAGCAGCAACACGACCTTCGGCCGCACCAGGGTCAAGCGCGCAAGATGGAGACGTTTCTTCAAAAGATAACTAAGATCAAAATTTATGATAATGGTTGTGACCGAGAGAAGTTGTGATCCGGACTTATCAACAACTTTCACCCCATCAATCCGCAATCCCGGACCATGCTGATAAGTCAACCCCAGTTTTCCGACACTAACTTCACCGGCAAGTTGTGATCTGAGATAATCCAACACCTTAGGGCGATAATTATCCAAATCGAGCAGGTTCGGCAGGCTGATCACCAACAAAAAAATTCCCAGCAGCAAGACCGCACCCAAACGGGTCAGCCAGCGCCATTTTTCTGTATTATTTCTAAACAAACCCTACCTCAAACATCATATCACATAAATGAAAAAGCATTTTCAACGCCGTCATCATCACTGATACAGCATCATACTATCCTGATAAGAACAAATAGACTTTTTTGTGTTCTGGTAATCAAAAGAAATATCCAACACCTGCAACAACAGTTTTTATCACTTGCAAACCTCTTTTTGAAGTTAAAAGGTATTAATTTCCCACCTGGGCCAGAGTCAGAGCCGTAACCGAAGCAGCACCGGCACCCTTTAAGCTACCGGCAACCGTACCAAGGGTAGCTCCCGTGGTTAAAACATCATCGCACAGAAGGATCTTCCGGTCTCTCACAACTTCCGGATCAATAACGCCAAAGGTATCCGCAGTCAAATTGTATGCACGGGCATGACGATCCAGAGACGCTTGCTGGGGAGTATGAATATTTTTCACTAATTGACCGGCAACTAGCGGCAAACCAAGAATAGAAGAACTACATGCAGCGATAAACAGAGCCTGGTTAAAATCCCGCTTTCTCAAAGCCTTGCATGAAAGAGGCACGGCCAAAATCAGATTAAAATCAGATTCTGGTAAATTCAATCTGGAGATTGTCAGATAGATCAGAATTTTAATTAGAGGAAAAAACTCATTACGATGATGGTATTTCCAGGCCGGAATAATCCTGGCGATGGAACCTGTGTATTGATAACCGGAAAAAAATTTGTCGACCTGAGACAAACGGCCTGATGCAAAAGGGTGTTCGCATATTTCAAGCTGATTCCGACAGGAAGAACAGAGATAGTTCTCCAAAGATTCTTTTTCAAGTGCTGAAGCCAGAGGATGAGACAGAAACTGAGAACAGAGCAGACAACTGCGGGGAGCAACAATATCAAGCAACACGGAGAGGTATGAGGATCGTTGATTCACATGCTTTCTTGCAGCAGACTGGTTCCGGACATAGCCTCAGGCACCTTGATCCCCATAATCTGCAATAGAGTCGGAGCAATATCAGCCAGAATCCCGCCGGCCCGCAAGGTCAGGTTTTCGCAATTACGACCGCAAAGAATCAAAGGTACAGGATTAGTTGTATGCGCCGTAGCCGGTTTCCCAGCTTCATCAAGCAGGGCCTCGGCATTGCCGTGATCGGCGGTAATCAAAGCCGTAATCCCTTTTTCACTGAACTTTTTCAGAACCAGACCGAGACAGTTATCGACCGCTTCACAAGCTTTTACCGCAGCCTGGAAAAAACCTGTATGGCCAACCATATCACCGTTGGCAAAGTTAAGAACAATCAGAGCATAATCCTTTTGTTCCAGACGTACACACAGTTTTTCGGCCACCTGAACAGCACTCATCTCCGGTTTCAGATCGTAGGTTTTCACATCCCGGGGCGAGGGAACTAAGATTCGGTCTTCACCGGGATAGGGTTCCTCCCGACCGCCGTTGAAGAAAAATGTGACATGGGCATATTTTTCCGTTTCGGCAATCCGCAGTTGTGACAGACCCAGATTCGCAACCACCTCACCCAGACCCTCAACCAGTCGCTGAGTCGGGAAAGCCACCGGCAGATCGAAATCGGCATCATACTCCGACATACAGACATAAACCGCAGGCTTAGGGAAAACCGGACGCTTAAAACCGGTGAAATCATCTTGCGTCAAAGCCATGGTTATCTCACGGGCACGATCGCTGCGAAAGTTGAAAAAGATAACCCCGTCACCACTCTTTATCAGAGGCTTTTCATCACCATCAGCAACGATAACCACCGGCTCGACAAACTCATCAAAGATCTGACGTTCATACGATGTTTCCACTGCCTGAGATGCATCCGTGAACTGTTCGCCTTCGCCTAAAACCAGAGTTCGCCAATGCTTCTCGACCCGCTCCCAGCGCTGATCGCGATCCATGCCATAAAAACGGCCGCCCAGGGTCGCAATCTGCCCATTACCGAGTTCGGTTAAAAATTTATCCAGCCGCCGGACGAAGCCGATCGCGCTGTCAGGGGCTGTATCGCGACCATCGAGAAAAGCGTGTACGTAAACCTTTTTCAGACCACGTTCCGCAGCAATCCGCAAGAGCGCTTCCAGATGCTCCTGATGACTATGAACCCCTCCATCCGACAACAATCCTAAAAGATGCAGTGCCTGCCCCTCTTTGGCTGCGGCAGCAAAAGCCAAGCCTAATGCCGGATTCTCCGCGAGGGCGCCATCGGCTATGGCCCGGCTTATTCGGGTCAGATCCTGATAGACAATTCGGCCGGCCCCGATATTGGTATGACCCACCTCCGAATTTCCCATCTGTCCGGCCGGCAGTCCCACGTCTATACCACTGGCACTTAACTCCGTCGCCATAGATCCCTGAAAGAGACGATCAAACACCGGAGTTTCAGCGGCAGCTATGGCATTGCCGGGGCCCGGCTTGGCAATGCCCCAACCGTCCAGAATAACCAGAGCAACCGGCTTAACCGAAAGTAAATTTTCAGACAAAAGAGCAGACTCTCTCGGAGATATCGTAACTGTTATAATTATGACAATGCGGACAACGATATTTCCATTCCGGTGACAGGCGTTCGCAGTTGCTACAGACAAAAACCGGCTCCAAACGTTCGGCACAGCCTAAGGCCTTTTTGAAATGATCTACCGCAACCTCCAGACGGTGCTCTTTACGGCACGCCAGTTCTCCTGCCAGAACTTCAAACAGGGGTCCGTCAAAACCACTCTCGCGCAGTCTTTTAGCCGCCACTTCGGCTTCATCAAATTTTTGATTTTCAAGACAGAAACGAGCATAAAGCCAGCGGCCCGGCCGATATTCAGGATTGCGGGCAAGTACTTTACGATAAAATTTAAATATTTTTGCGCCGCTGTTTTCCGGGTCATCCAGAGTTTTTAATCTCTCCACTTCAAGAAGAAAAATTGCACTCGGTTTTTTCCAGAAACCATTTTTGAGAATACTCAAGGCATCACTCGGTTTCTCTTCCATTTCAGCTTTAAGCAGGTAAGCGGCAACATGCTCTTTATCATTATCAAATGCCAATTTCAAAGAGGCTACAGCACTATCCCGGTTTCCTGCGAGCCACTGACGCCGGGCCAGTTCGTAAGCACAGTTGGCAATCCCGGCAATCGCTCGTTTCTTTTCATCCGACCCCTTGACCTCAGTTTTACTGATCTCCTGCCAGACCTCCAGAGCCTCCCGCCAGTAGCCGCGGCTGCCGAACTGTTCGACCAACATCATCATCAACGCCCGGTTGTGCGGGTAACGGGATTTCATAAAAAGAAGCTGGTTGGTCATCCGCAGGGGATCATCGAGACCTTCGAGAGCCTGCACCCGATACCATTGCAGGCGCGGATCTTCAGGATTATATTTTATCGCCGCATCCAGAGTTTTTAAGGCCTGGCCTGGCTGACGTTCCCGTAACTGCAAACGAACCAGAGCCAGAGTCGCCTCCATATTGCCCTTGTCAAGTTTCAAGGCCTTATGCAAATGGGCCACCGCCTTTTTGGTATCACCCTTAAAACCAGCTTCAACCCCTTCCAACAGAGTCTGCTTAGCGGAAACAATTCGCTTCTCCCTGAGATGGCGGGAAAAATCTCCAACCTGCCGCTTCAAAGCCAGTAGAGAGAAGAAAATTCCGCTACAAAAACCACCCACCGCCACCGCTACAAGCAGGAAAAACGGCATGGTACTGTTAAATTTCAATCCTTCACTCAAAGCCACCGAGGTCTCGACCGAATTAATATTGACGAGATAAGCAACCCCCAGAATAACCAGTAAACCACCAAAAAACATTGCACGGTAGACCATTAGATTAAATCCATAAAGTTAAAGGTTAAAAGGCTGGCTAAAAAATCAGTAATGGTAAGGCTCATTTTTAATAATAGTCATCGCCCGATAGAGCTGTTCAAAAAGAAGCAGTCGGGCGAGTTCATGTGGGAATGTCATCGGCGACAGTGAAATAAGATGATCAGCCGCTTCCCGCAATGACGGGTCATAACCGAAAGGGCCACCACAGAAAAATACCAGACGCTGCTGGCCACTCGTCATCAGGCGCTCCAGAAAAGCGGCAAGTTCACGACTGGTCATGGATTTTCCGCGTTCATCAAGTAACAGTTTCAGACCCGCAGGCTTCTGGAACTCACCCAACAGATACGAACCTTGACGCTGGCAGAACGCCGCCGGAGTTTCACGTTTACCGGGTTTCCCCTCTTTAATCTCTTTAATGTCACAAGTAAAGTAACGATTTAAACGCCGCCGATACTCATCTATCTCCCGACGGTAGACACTATTTTTAGTCTTGCCAACCAGCATTAAAAGTAGCTGCATCATCCGCATCCAATCGGTGGATTATTCTTTAACCTCGGAGACACAAGTCTGCTGACGTTCATCGTAAATAACCGGGGCATCACGCCAAACCCCCTCGAGATCATAATGGAGTCTGATATCATCATAGAAAACATGAACCACAATTTCGCCGTAATCAAGCAGAGCCCAACGACCACTCTGCAAGCCCTCACTGCCTAAAGGAAAATAGCCGTGTTTTTTCATCTCCTGAGCAAGAAATTCACTGACCGCCTGAACATGACGATCCGAGTGACCACTGGCCACGATCATAGTGTCGGTTACCGAAGAAAGATCCTTAAGATTGAGAATGACAATGTCCTCAGCTTTTTTTTCTTCAAGAAGTTCCTTAATCAGAAAAATTTTTTTTCTATCCTCTAAAGCCAACATCTTTTTTTCACTCATTTAGTATACAACCCATGTTCCGAAATATAGTTTGCCACTCCATCCGGCACCAGATAACGCAATGAACGACCGGCAAGAATCTCTCTCCGTACCATACTGGAAGAGATATCAAGTCGGGTCACAGCCATAAAATGGAGTCGATGCCCTGAAATATGCTGATAACAACCACTCTTTTCATAGCAAAATTCGCCCTTAAGCGCAAATGGAAAAAGAGATTCTGCTAAATCACCATCTTCCGCCGCAAAACCTGATCTGGAGATAACAATAAAATCAGCCAGGCCGAAAAACTCCGGGAAAGCCCGCCAGGTCGCAATTTCACCCCAGGCATCCCAGCCTATAACAAAATATATCTCAGCCTGAGGAAAACGCCGCTTAAAGTATTTAATGGTTGCAACCGAATAAGACATTCCGCTCCGGCGGCATTCACAGGCACTCGTCCCCAGAAACGGATTACCCCGCCGCGCCTTCCGGACCATCATCAGACGCTCCTCAGCCGCCACCATCTCAGCCTCACCCTTATGCGGCGGCCGGGCCGATGGCACCAGGTAGAGTTTTTCCAGGGCGAAATTTTGCCGTACCTCCTCGGCAACCCGCAGGTGGCCGAAATGGATCGGGTTAAAAGTCCCGCCCAGAATACCGATACGCTTACTCTCTGATTTGCCCATTACCATAAATTATATATTTGGTTGTGGTCAAGCCTTCCAATCCCATCGGGCCATAGGCATGTAGTTTCGTAGTACTGATTCCGATCTCGGCTCCGAGCCCCATCTGACCGCCATCGGAAAAACGAGTCGAGGCATTAACCATGACAACGGATGAGTTGACCCGCCGCAGAAACTCCTGGGCCTGCTGATAGTCACGGGTAACAATGGTCTCGGTATGGTCGGAGCCATACTTGACAATATGAGAAATTGCCGCATCCAGATCATCAACGACCTTGACTGCGATAATCAGGTCAAGATATTCCGCACCCCAATCAGAATCAGTTGCCGGAATCAGACCTTCCACCAGTGCGCAGGTTCTAGTACAACCCCGAACTTCAACTCCGGCAGCTTTGAGTGCCGCCACCAGCAGCGGCAGAAATCCCGCCGCTATATCCTGATGAACCAGTACAGTCTCGGCCGCATTACAAACTCCAGGCCGATGAGTTTTGGCATTAATCACTATATTTTTCGCCATTTCCTGATCGGCTCCGGCATCAACATAGACATGACAGACGCCCTTATAGTGTTTAATCACCGGAATTCTGGAGTGTTCCACAACAAAACGAATCAGACCTTCGCCGCCACGCGGAATAATAAGGTCAATTTCATCTTCACAAGCCAGCAGATAGTTTATCGCCAGCCGGTCGGTAAATGGCACAACCTGCACCACGGAAGCGGGAATGGCCGTCTCTTCCAGAGCTTCGTGGAGAACCTCAAGCACGGCCATATTGGAGTTGAACGCCTCCGTTCCGCCCCTTAAAATAACCCCGTTCCCGGATTTCAGGCAGAGCCCGGCAGCATCGGCAGTAACATTGGGACGTGACTCATAAATCATCCCAACCACTCCCAAAGGGATGCGCATTTTCCCGACCTGCAGCTGATTCGGCCGCTGCCACATCCGGACTATTTCACCGACTGGATCAGGAAAGGCCGCAACCTCTTCAAGCCCTACCGCCATGCCCTCAATCACCTGATCACTTAGGGTCAAACGATCAATCATGGCTGGGCTCAAACCGTTGCCAACGGCCTTGTCAAGATCAATCCGGTTCTGTACCTGTAAAAAATCACGCCGTTTTCGCAAATTAGCAGCCATTGCCAGAAGCGCCAAATCTTTTTCCCGGGTTGGCGCTGCTGCCAGAATACGGGCCGCAGATTTAACCGAAACCGCTAAATCTTTAATACTTTTTTCAATATCCATCAGCTTGTTTCCTATGTTGTGTGCAATTTCTCTACAGAAGGGCCAGATTATCCCGGTGAATAACATCGGCCCCGGCATCATAACCCAAAAGAGCTCCTATCTCGCGCGAATGCAGACCGGCTATTTTATCTATATCAGAGGCGTTATAAGCAACCAGCCCCCGGGCAATCTCAAGCCCTGCGGGATCAACACAGGAAACCGGATCACCAACCCCGAAATCACCCTCCACCCGGATAACACCTTTAGGCAACAGGCTGGTACCCCGCTCAAGTAACGCTTTAACCGCACCCTGATCAAGATAAAGACTTCCTTTAGACTCCACCGCAAAAGCCAGCCAATGCTGGCGGCAACTCAAACGGTTGGTTCGAGGCAGAAAGATGGTACCCTCGTTCTCAGCGGCCAGAACCCGAGCCATAACCCCGGATCGCCGGCCATTGGCAATCACGGTCGGAATCCCGTAAGCTGCAGCTTTACGGGCAGCCTCGAGTTTGCTGAGCATCCCACCGGTTCCAGTCTCACTTTTACTGACACAGGCAAATGCAGTTATTTCATCATCAACTTCATCAATCAAGGGAACCAGAGATGCCGCTCCGGAGGCCTTGGGATCACAATCGTAAACACCATCAAGATCGGTCAGTAGCAACAACAGATCAACTTCGGCCAGAGAGGTCAGAAGTGCAGCCAGATTATCATTATCACCAAATTTTATTTCGCGTACGACAACCGTATCGTTCTCATTTACCAACGGCAGTATTTCATTGCCGAGCAATACCTGCAGGGTATTACGGGCATTAAGATAACGCCGCCGGTTGCGGATATCATCTGCGGTCAGCAGAACCTGAGCCACGGCCACGTCATGGCGGGCAAACTCCGTTTCATACTGCCGCATCAGACGCAACTGACCAATCGCGGCACAAGCCTGTTTCTCGGGAATAGTTAAAGGTGGAGCCGAAAACCCCAGGGCCTCAAAACCGGCCGCTACAGCACCTGAAGTGACAATCACAAACCTGTAACCCTGCTCTCTTAAGGCAGCAATTTCAGCCGCAAAACGGCTAAAAAAAGGGTGATTAAGCTGGCCGGATTCAGTTAAAACGGCACTGCCAATTTTTACCACCACCAATTTCACACTCGACAACGTTTTCTGGCGTACTTCCAGCATAATAACCCTAGTAAATATAAATCAAATGCAACAGTTCATTTTGCAAAAGTAGTGTAAAAATTCAAAATTGTCAAAAAGTATCTCGTCATTTTCAAACTATTGCCGACAAAAGGATAAATTTCACTTGAACCGGATGCGACAATGTGATAACTGTCACAGCCTAACAGTTTAACTACTTAATAAATAATCATACTCAAACCTAACCCGCAACAGGCTGTGAAATGAAAACTAAAGAGCATAAAATTCCAGAAGCTACGATCAAACGACTCTCAACTTATGTCAACTATCTGGGCCGACTCGGAACTGACAGCAACCCGGTTATATCTTCAGAAATACTGGGTGAATCATGCCAGGTCAGTCCCGCTCAGATCCGTAAAGATCTCTCCTATTTCGGTGAGTTTGGAGTGCGTGGAGTCGGCTATGACACGAAGAAACTGGAAGCCGAGATCAAAGACATTCTTGGCATAAACCACAACTGGCCGACAACCATAGTCGGGGTCGGCAAACTGGGTCAGGCTCTGCTCAATTTTGACTTTTTCCGCAATCACGGATTCCGGATCATCACCGCCTTCGACTCCGACCCGAACAAGATCGGAACCGAAGCCGCAAACGGTGTAACCATTCAGTCGATCAGTGATATAGAAAAATGTGTCCGGGAAGAAAAGATCAGTATCGGCATAATTACCACCCCGGTCGCAGCCGCCCAGGAAGTTGCCGACAAACTCGTCAGTGGCGGCATCAATGGCATCCTCAACTTCGCACCGATCAAGGTTAGAGTTCCTGAAACAATTACCCTGCGTAATGTTTCAATTACCAGTGAGCTTGACAATCTTGCCTATCTGCTGACCCAGAAAAAGCGCTAGCAACCAATCTTAATCCACCTCATCAATAATCAACCGACCTGAGAATCAGGCCCCGTGCCGGAGCGGTAATACCGGCAGCGGTACGCTCGCGGGCACTGATTATCTCCGCCATCGCTGACGGTGAGTATCGTCCTCGGCCACACTCGACCAGAGTACCTGCAATAATCCGTACCATATTCTTCAGAAAACCATCACCTTTGATAAAAAAAAGCAGGTAGGATCCGCGCTTCAACCAGCGGGTTTGAAGAATCGTACGCTGACTCGTAGCCGTTTTCCCATCGGCCGCCTTGAATGAGAGAAAATCATGGCACCCCACCAGGAAATCTGCCGCCTGAGCCATCGCCGGCAGATTCAACGGTTGCCGGATATGCCAGGCATAACGCCGCAAAAAAGGATTTGCGACTGAACCGTTATCGATGACATAGAGATAGGTTTTAGCTATGGCTGACTTGCGCGCGTGAAAATTTTGTGCCTCATCTTTAACCTGGCGAATCGAGATATCCTCCGGCAGAAGGCTATTGCAGGCCGCCTGAATCCGAGCCACTGACAATTTCCCGTTATAGGCCATGGAAGCCGTCTGACCCCAGGCATGAACTCCGGCATCGGTACGTCCCGAACCATTCAGATGATTTGATTCACCGGAAAATTTGAGAACCGCCTCTTCAATCCGGGCCTGTACGGTTATGGCGTTCGGCTGAACCTGCCAGCCGTGATAATCGGTACCATCGTAGGCAATGGTTAATTTGAGGGTACGAAGGGATGAATTCAAAGGAAATTTGCAACCCGGTTGACCTGCCTGAAACCAGAATGGATTCCGCCTCCGGACAAGAGTATAAAAAAATATGTCCCGCCTGTTTAAGCCGGTACATTAACCAGACAGGCTATGGTGCGGTCGGAGTTATGTCGAGAATAGTATAATTTTTCTGGCCACTTGGAGTCTGAAGAACGATCTCATCATCAATCTCTTTACCGAGCAGTGCCCGAGCTAAAGGTGCGGCGATGGAAACCCGTCCATGATCGATATCAGCCTCATCCTCGCCAACCAGTTGATAGACAATTTCTACACCTGAATCTTCATCGAAAAGGGTTACATAAACCCCGAATACCACCCGCTCCAGATTTGCCATTTGGGTCGGATCGATAACCTCGGCCCGGGTCAGGCGATCACCTAAGTGATTGATGCGGCCCTCGACAAATGATTGACGATTTTTCGCCGCGTCATATTCGGCATTTTCGCTCAGATCACCATGATCACGAGCTTCGGAAATATCCCGAATAATCTGTTGCCGTTCAACCGTTTTCAGATGATTAAGTTCATCTTTAAGTCGTTTGTAGCCGTCCGGAGTGAACGGCACTTTCACCATACTGCACATTAAAAACTACTCCATTACATTCAAATTGTTTAACCTTTATGGTAGTCCTGAATCGCCATCAGGTTAACCTTGCGATCAGTTAACGCGGCAATCGCCAGAGCCGCACCCTGTGCCCCCGGCAGAGTCGTAAAATAGGGAATTGCATTATCAAGAGCGACCCGTCGGATATAGATCGAGTCCTCATGCGAACGGGCATCACCGGGAAGATTGATAACCATATCGATTTCTCCGTTTAAGACCAGATCAATCGCGTTGGGACGACCCTCTTTCTGTTTTTTAATCATCCGATTATCAATCCCGAGATCATTTAAAGCCCGGGCGGTGCCGGAGGTGGCAATAAAATTGAACCCCGCTTTGAGCAACGGTTCAGCAATACGTTCAAGACCACATTTATCGCTCATACTCAGAAAAACCGAGCCTTTAATCGGCAGTGGATTACCGGCCGCCTCCTGAGCCTTAGCAAAAGCCAGCGGGAAATCGTGGTCAATGCCCATAACTTCACCCGTCGATTTCATTTCCGGCCCGAGCAGGGTATCGACTCCGGGGAATTTAAGGAAAGGAAAAACCGCCTCTTTCACGGCACTCCAGGCCGGCAGATAGTTTTCTTCAATGCCAAGTTCGGCCAGAGTCTTACCGGCCATAACCCGGGATGCAATCGCGGCCAGCGGCAAACCGGTTGCCTTGCCGACGAAAGGAACTGTGCGTGAAGCCCGCGGGTTGACTTCGATAATATAAACCTCATTATCCTGAACCGCGAACTGGACATTCATCAGACCTTTGACATTTAGCTCCAGGGCCATGGCTTTGGTCTGCCGGGCAATCTCTGCAATAATCTCTTTTGACAGAGAGTACGGCGGCAGTGAACAGGCTGAATCTCCGGAGTGAATACCGGCCTTTTCAATATGTTCCATAATCCCGCCGATCACAACCGTGCTGCCGTCACAGACGGCATCGACATCAACCTCAACCGCATTATTTAAAAATTTGTCGATCAGAACCGGATGATCATACGAGACATCAACCGCTTTCTGCATATAGCCTTTCAAGGTTTCGCTGTTGTAAACAATCTCCATCCCGCGCCCGCCCAGAACATATGAGGGGCGTACCAGAACCGGATAACCGATTAACTCGGCAATAGTTACGGCCTCAGCCACCGAAGTTGCGGTATCATTTTCAGGCTGTTTCAGTTTAAGTTTTTCGAGAAACTCCTTAAACCGGCGCCTATCTTCAGCCCGGTCAATGCTGTCCGGCGACGTACCAAGAATCGGAACCCCGGCCTTCTCGAGGGCATCGGCGAGCTTCAAGGGGGTCTGACCGCCGAATTGAACAATTACCCCGAAAGGTTTCTCAACCTCGACAATCTGAAGCACATCCTCATGCGTCAAGGGCTCAAAATAGAGCCTGTCCGAAGTATCGTAATCGGTACTGACCGTCTCCGGGTTACAGTTAACCATGATGGTTTCATAACCATCTTTTGCCAGAGCGAATGAACAATGAACACAACAGTAGTCAAATTCAATACCCTGACCAATCCGATTGGGGCCGCCACCCAGGATGATAATCTTTTTCCGCTGCGTGGGATGGGTCTCATCCTCCATCTCATAAGTTGAATAAAAATAAGGGGTATAGGCTTCAAACTCGGCGGCGCAGGTATCGACCCGTTTATATACCGGCAGAACTTCCTGTTCAACCCGCAGGTCTCTGACTTCGGCCTCGGAACAGCTGAGATTAGAGGCGATAAACTTATCCGCAAACCCCAGCTCTTTAGCTCGGCGCATACTCTCCGGCGACAAATCGCGCAAATTTTTTCCGGTTAACTCATCCCGCTCAAATTCAATGATCTCACGAATATTATTGATAAACCAGGGGTCAATCCCGGTCATCTGATATATTTTTTCAACCGTAAAGCCCAAACGCAGAGCATCACCGATATACCAGAGACGTTCCGGCCCCGGTATCTGCAGGCGCTCTTCAACCAGATCGATGCTTTCGGCAGCGGGATTCAGATAGGTTGCCGCTGAAAATTGACGCTCAAAACCATAGGAATCGATCTCCATTGAACGCATCGCCTTCTGCAGTGACTCCTTGAAAGTCCGGCCAATCGCCATCGCCTCACCAACCGATTTCATCTGGGTCGTTAACGTGGCATCGGCCTGAGGAAATTTTTCAAACGTAAAACGCGGTATCTTAGTCACCACATAATCTATTGTCGGTTCAAAGCAGGCCGGGGTCTCCCGGGTGATATCGTTGGGAATCTCATCTAAAGTAAAACCGACCGCCAGCTTGGCCGCAATCTTGGCAATCGGAAAACCGGTTGCTTTCGAGGCCAAGGCTGAACTTCGGGAAACCCGGGGATTCATTTCGATAACCACCAGGCGACCGTCTTCGGGGTTAACCCCGAATTGAACATTGGAGCCGCCGGTCGCGACTCCGATCTCACGCATAATTGCCAAAGATGCATCCCGCATGAGCTGATACTCTTTGTCGGTCAAAGTCTGAGCCGGAGCTACGGTAATGCTATCACCGGTATGGATACCCATTGCATCAAAATTTTCGATTGAACAGATTATCACTACATTATCCTTGTGATCACGCATGACCTCAAGCTCATACTCTTTCCAACCGACAATCGACTCCTCGATAAGAATTTCGTGCACCGGGCTGATCTCAAGTCCGCGTTTTACAAACTGCTCAAAATCTTCAACATTATAAGCAATATTGCCGCCGCTGCCGCCCATCGTGAATGAGGGACGCAAAATCGAAGGAAAACCTGTGTCCTCTAAAATCTTCCAGGCGTCATCCATATTTTTCGCGACTCCGCTACGCGGCGACCCGAGACCGATCCGCTCCATTGCGTCTTTAAAAAGTTGGCGGTCTTCGGCCTTTTTAATCGACTCCAGAGAAGCTCCGATCATCTCGACTCCGTATTTCGCCAGAGTTCCGTTTTCGGCCAGAGCGATACCGATATTCAACGCGGTCTGACCACCCAGGGTCGGTAGCAGAGCATCAGGTTTTTCCAGAGCAATGATGCGGCCGACCGTCTCCGGGGTCAGCGGTTCAATATAGGTGCGGTCGGCAAACTCGGGGTCGGTCATAATGGTAGCCGGGTTGCTGTTAACCAGCACCACCTCATAACCCTCCTCCTTCAAAGCTTTGCAGGCTTGAGTTCCGGAGTAGTCAAATTCACAAGCCTGGCCGATGACAATCGGGCCTGAGCCTATCAGCATTATCTTTTTTAAATCAGTACGTTTCGGCAATTCAACAACCTTTATCCGAATTAAATGCTACTTTAGGGTGTCTTTAAAAATTAGCACTTTTGTTCAAGTGCAAGGCGAATGATGATTTTAACCGCAGGAATACATTGAGTATTTTGAGAGTTAAAATTTAAATCCAATGCAGTAATTGGACAAAAAGGCAATTTTTCAAGGTACCCTTTATTGACAATAAAGTTAGTTTACGACTATTATAAAATCATGAAATCAATATTCCTAGCTGATTCCCATCTCCGTAATCCCGAGGACCAGTCCTATAAGGAACTAATTCATTTTTTCAGGCAGCTGCCTGATGATCTAGATAACCTTTTTATCCTCGGCGATTTTTTTGAATTCTGGCATGGTTACCAGGATGTGGTCTTCGCCCACTGCACCCCGATTCTGACCGCCCTCAAAGAACTGTCTGAAAAAGGGGTAAAAATATATTTTTTTGCCGGCAACCACGAGGTCTCTTCCGGCCCGTCTCTGGCGGAGATAGCTACCTTCTATGCCGATGACGCAACCATTGAAATCGATGGCCAGAAAATCTATCTGGCGCATGGCGACCGGATGAATCCTGCCGACTATCTCTACCGTTTCTGGCGCGGCCTCCTGCGTCACCGTTTCACACTGAAACTGATTGACCTTGCCCCCACCGGGCTGACGCTGAAAATAGCCGATTTTCTCTCAACCGATACGCAAACCGTCCAGAACCGCAAAAAATTCATCCCGCCCCAGGTTTTTCGCACCTGCGCCAATCTTTTTTCCGGCCCGGATGATATTCAGGCCATAGTTATCGGCCATTTTCACCAGGAACGGCAGGAGACCTTCCCCGCCATCTCGGAAAACAAATCTCTCTATATACTCGGCGACTGGGTCAATAACCGTTCATATCTCCTGCTGGAGAACAACCACTTCAGCTTCCATAGAGCCTGAGTTTACAGCTTTAAGCCTCATCCATCAATTTCCGGAAACGCTCAAAAAGATAGGCTGAGTCGTGCGGACCGGGAGAACTCTCCGGATGATACTGGAATGAGAAGAGCGGATATTCACGATGGCGCAGACCTTCAACCGTTTGATCATTCAGGTTGATATGGGTCACTTCGATATCATCCCCCAAAGATTCAACATCAACACAGAATCCATGATTCTGGGCCGTAATTTCAACCCCTCTGGTGCTAAGATCCATGACCGGATGATTGCTGCCGTGATGACCGAATTTCAACTTAAAGGTTTTCCCGCCCAAAGCCTGGCCTAAAACCTGATGTCCGAGACAGATGCCGCAAATCGGCAATTTGCCGATAAGCTGTTTAATTTCACCTACAATCTCACCTAACGCCGATGGATCACCGGGACCATTGGAGAGAAAAAGACCGTCCGGTTGAAGTGCTAAAACCTCAGCTGCGGGAGTTCCGGCAGGAACCACAGTTACCTGACAGCCGACATCTTTTAAGAGGCGTAAGATATTGTACTTAACCCCGAAGTCATAAACCACAACCCTTTTGTCAGCCCGGCTGCTGTTCCGGTAGCCATTTTTAAGATCCCATGTTGACTGCTGCCACTCATAGCCTTTTTCTGCGGTTACTCCGGCAACCAGGTTGACTCCTTCGATACCGGGCCATTTGTCAAGTTTTGTTTTAAGTGATTCAGGATCGAAATCTTCACTACTGATAATCCCGGGCATGGCCCCGGCTTCACGAATATGACGGGTTAAAGCCCGGGTATCGATCCCTTCAAGTCCGATCACCCCGTCTTTTATCATAAATTCAGCCAGATCAGTCTGACTCCGCCAACTGCTCGGATAAGGGCAGTATTCTTTCACGATAAAAGCTGACAAAAAACAGCGGCGAGACTCCTGATCTTCAGCATTAATCCCATAATTACCGATATGAGGATAGGTCATCAACACCATCTGGCCGGCATAGGAGGGATCACTCAAAACTTCCTGGTAACCGCT
>JAOZQE010000003.1:0-28361 GCA_029932385.1 bacterium
TGTATAGAAGGAGAATTACTATTGAGCCATATTGAATATTTGCGAATATATTCAGACTCCGATGGATGTTCCCATTTTGAAATTAAAAATGTTGGTTTGGAATCGAAAGACTATGCCCCGCCAGCACCTCCTTTGAATACTTCCACTTTGGAATCAGCGGACAACAGCGTATTTCTTGAGCTACCTGTTGGTTGGTACGGAGATTGGCATCCTACTCCCGTAAGACAGTGGCTAATATTAATGTCTGGAGAGTGTGAGTTCGAGGTTGGGGATGGGGAGCGATTGATTCGTAAAGCTGGTGACGTCGTGTTACTTGATGATACGAGTGGTAAAGGGCATCAAACCAAAGTTTTAAGAAATGTAGCTGTTCGAATTGCGGCAATCCATTTTTCGTAATGGTTGCGTAAACACATAACCAGGCTAATTCAGCCGACGCAAGAAAGGCAGCATGGGCAATGGGGTGCGCTGCGTCAATCTGGCCCGCGACTAAAGGAGATAAACCTCATGACGCAAAAATCAAAACTATCGGGAATCCTATTTGCGCTGAGCATCGTAATCGTGGTGGTCGGATTTAAAGTATTGTTTCCCTCCCCTGAAAAGCAGCAGGACCTTGGTTCACTGCTTCCAAAAAGTATTGGCGAATGGCAACAGGTTCAGCTGATTACCGGCACTGAAGCCCTGGAAAAAATCAACCACCTACACGGTAAAAGTATTGTTGTAGAAGCAGGCGCTATCGGCAACTACCAGGCGGCAGGAAAAGGCCCGGCCATGGTCTGGATATCACGTAGTAAGACCTCTGCTATGACCCTGGAACAAGCTGAAATCATGGCCGATAAAATGGTGAATAATCCTCGATCACCCTTCCATGACCCGGAGACCTTGAGTATCAACAAAACAAAAGTTTATAAATTTTTAGGGATGGGACAGGTACACTATATTTTTTGCCGGGAACAGCTGGCATACTGGATTTCATCACCACCGGCGGATGGAGAAAAACTGCTGCTCTATTTTTTATAGACTTTTCTCTGTGCAATTTCTTCGACTAACGAAGCAACCGCCTTGCACTCCAGCCCGAAAGGAAGATAGCCTAAATATCCAAGAATCGGCATCTCAAATATGTGGCCCTTCTGGACGAAGGGAATTGAATAAACCCAGTGCGCAGAACTCTTAACATTCCATAATTCCCAGAAAAATCCGCAAAATAGTGCCGCCAAAGCGGGTAGCCAAAGTGAACGCCAGTCTCCCCGGCTAAGGTCATCAAAAATAGTTGCTTGTCCCATCATCTTTTGAATGGTGAGAATAATTATCAGCGGCGAAAGCCAAAGCAACGGGAAAAGATAATCAGGCCAGATGCCTATTCCGAAAAGTCCTATTGAGCTTACCAGCACAATCCCAACCTTGATAAATCTACTTTTACCGCAATAGATGACAAAGGATGTTTTTAAGGGATCAGTCAACCTGGAATATGAAGATAAGAACTCTTCGGTGCTGATCACTGCCGGCAATACTATCGAGAATGAAAGGGAGGCATGGAAAACATATTCGACAGTATTAAATCCATCAATCCCCAGATAATACCAATTTTGCACAAACCTGTTCAGATATTCAAAGAACCACCAAAAACAAGCACTTACCGGAAAGAGAACAAAAAAATAGACGGATCGACCAGTAAGAAGGCAGGAGCCACTGCGAAAAAACGTGAGGCCATTGATGAACAGAATATAGCCCAGCCAAAGGGGCAGGAAGGTATAGGGTTGCAAGACATTAAACAGGGGAAATCTATTCCAGGTCACGACCCAGCTCACTAATATCAACAACAGTCCCAAACTCCCCCACCAGGGAAAAACAGTTGAGCTTGTTTGGTTTTTGAACCTGGCTGAAGATTGCTTATGATACAGTTGAATAAAGAGTAAAGTAAATACGAGAATGGCAACTATAGCAAGACCCGAAAATAGATACCAGGAAAACGGTGCATGTGAAACGTAATGAGTCAGAGGAGGAAATTCATAGTATTGAGTAACGTTTTTCCCGGCAACCATAACTCCCAACAGAGGAAGGCCAAGCAGAAACACGAAGAGGAGAATAATAAGCAATAATATCTTTTTCATAGTGAGTTCAGATATCAGGGTAAATTTGCTGGTCTTCAGGGTACCTTTATTCTTAAGATTCGAGCCAACTCGAATCGTCACGCGCAACTACAAATCAATATAACATATAAATCCCGGCCCGTTGGCCAATTTTATAACGCGATCATCACATTGTCAGTATAAGTCAACCCCATATTCGTCTGATTTTTTGAGGAAACTCGGCCTATGCCTAAAATAAGCTCAGTTTTCAAAAGATAAGTTTGACATTCCCCGGCGACGGATTATATTATATATTAGCAGTTGTTATGCTGGTATGTTTTTACTATTACAGGAGATTAGTCATGCCAAGAGGAGACGGAGCGGGACCGCCATCTGGCAACCGTAGCAGAAGAGGTGAAGGCGGCGGCCCTTTGGCTGCCGGCCCGGATGGACAGTGTATCTGTCCGAAGTGTGGCAGTAAGGTAGACCATGTAGTTGGACAACCTTGTAACCAAAGGGATTGTCCTAAGTGTGGGGCAAAGATGACGCGAGAATAAAACGGACAAATAAGAAGGCAGATTGATGAAAGAAGCTATGTTTTATCAGCCCGGGCAAAATAATGAAGTTATCTGCGGCTTATGCAATCATCATTGTCACATCAAAGAGGGAAAACGGGGTCTTTGCGGGGTTCGGGAAAACCGGGATGGCAAGCTTTACAGCCTGGTCTATGGCCGGCTGATTGCCGAACATGTCGACCCTATTGAAAAAAAACCGCTCTTTCACTTCCTGCCCGGAAGCCGGGCCTATTCCATTAGCACCGTGGGTTGTAATTTCCGTTGCCTCCACTGCCAGAATTACGATATCTCCCAATATCCTCATTTTCATAATGGTGAGATAACCGGCAGAGAATGTCTGGCTGAGGCCGTGGTTGAAGATGCACTTCGACAAAATTGCGCCAGTCTCTGCTATACCTATGTGGAGCCGACAATTTTTTATGAATTTGCCTACGATTGCTCTATCCTGGCCCAGCAGCGGCAACTTAAGAATGTCTTTGTCAGTAACGGATATATGAGTCCCGAAATGACCCGCCAGCTGGCAACAGTTCTGGATGGTATCAATATTGATATCAAGGGGTTTACCGACGATTTCTACAAAAAAGTGTGCAAAGCCCACCTCCAGCCGGTGCTTGACAATGTCCAACTCATGCATGAACTCGGGGTATGGGTTGAAGTGACCACTTTGGTTATACCGGGTCTCAATGATTCAAAGGAAGAGTTGCGTGATATCGCCAAGTTTATCAAGGGAGTCTCCCCCGCCATCCCCTGGCATGTAACCGCCTTTTATCCTACCTACAAGATGTTGGATCGAGAGCCCACACCGGCGGCAACCTTGCGTATGGCAAGAGAAATCGGCCTTGAAGAAGGATTGCGCTTTGTCTATGAGGGCAATATTCCCGGAGAAGGTGGAGAAAACAGCTACTGTCCAGCCTGCGGTGAGGAGTTGATCAGTCGCTTTGGTTTTAGTATTCGGCACAATCGCTTGCGTAAAGGACATTGTCGCAATTGCGATGAACTTATTGAAGGGGTATGGAGCTAACCCACTAACCACTCTTGAGTTCACGGGCAGCTGCAGCGTAGCAATCAGCCGCGTTAAGATTGTCATGGGCCAGAGAAAAGCAGATTGCAGCCCCTAACAGATCTCCCTGAGATCGCAGAAGAGCAGCATATTTATTCAGATTTTCTACAATAATCTGAGAATTATCAGATTCGGTTTCCGGAGTAGTTGTAAGAGCCGCTTCTGCAAACCGGACGCTTTCTGGAATTATGGGTTTGTCTTCAGTGCCATTAACCGGCTCCGGAACCGGGTAATGGTTGTCATCGATTAGCTCCGGCGGCTCCCAGACAAACTCCACCGGATTAAGATCGGGATTGAATTCGACCTTTATCTCATGATCGACTGTCAGTAACCGTGATAATGGAGCCCGTGCTGTTATCGGCAGATTCCAGCGCCGGCTGCCGCTGACAAATGTATAATCTTGGCTGTCAATGGCAAAAATATTATCCAACTGCCGGGAATCAAGCCGCGGAACTATCTCTTTATTGGCCGGAATAAAAAAATTGTCGCTCACCTGCCTGAATGCTTGACCGAATGGAATAAAAGAAATAGCCGCAGTTTCCGAAAAAAAGAGAAAAAGGTATTCCTGGTTGCCGATCCACTCGATTTTTTCAAATAGCGATGCCGGTAAACGGTAAAGCAGACCTTTAAGCCACACTATTTCCGCCCTCTCCAGCAGCAGGGCCGCAGCCGGTTTACCGGCATCAGGTACAATATCGATAAAACGTAAGGGTATCGATAATTTTCCGGGAGCTGTAGTTGCAACAAAATCATATTGCGGTAGCGGAAAATCAACATCATACTGTAGGATCGAGGCACTACTCTGCATTTCCGGAACCGGTTTAACAATCAAGTTTCGGCCCCGCTCATCACCAAAGCTCAAAAAAAGCCCGGTCTCAGTTGTCGCGGTCATAAGTTCCACAATCTCGAGAGGATGATCGAAACCATATTCACAGAGAAAGAGAAGATTTTTTTCCGGGGCCGCAAAACCTTGAAAAACATAACAGGATGGCAGAGCTTTTATATAGGCCAGAATAAAACCGGGAATTAAACCAGGATTCTGTCCCTTGCCGTCCAGCAGGATAAGATATTGCTCCCGGTCATTTTCTAAACGCAGAGAGGCAACCATAAAGCTTAGTTCCTGCCGGGCTAAAAAACGCCCTACCAGCGGGAAGATCTCCCTGCCAATAAGACAGTAGGCCGAGCTTAAATCCTGCGGCCCGCTTTTTTTAAGTGGAACCTTCAGGGCCGACTCCAGCGTTGTCAGGGGCCGGAAAGAATCTTCTGATAATGTATGCTTTGCCATATTTTTTTCACTTGTAAGTTGTAAATTCATGCCGGAATTCTGCGATTCGGCGCTTAATTTCGGATTCGAGAATGTGATCACCGGCAACTGCTTTGAGATACTCATCCGCAGAGCGCAAACGTTGCAGGTTGAACTTTGACCCGTAAACCGCCAGAGCCTTTTCATAACCTAAACGAATCAGATCCGGCCGCTTAACCCGGCAACCGAAGCGGGCCAGACTCTCCCATGCCTTAGCGACCTGAAATGGTGCAAAATCGGCATCAAATTCGACCAGTTCCGCGCGTGCCACCCGCAAAAGATCAACCGCTGCCTTTTTATCACCGGATTTGCTTAAGGCCGCAGCCGCCACCAATTGCGCCGCATTCCTTTGGCTAAAGTCTGCGGCTGAACTCTTCTCAAGGCAGCGTTGTGCATTTTTCAGTGCCTCGACAAAACGATTACAGTCGAAAAAAAGCTCCGCTGCCCGAAGATTCTCTCCGGCTTCAAAAAAGAGCTCCGCGGCCCGGTTTTTATCGCCCGCCTTAAGCCAGGATTCACCTGATTTACCAAGTTCTCCGGCCATCAGATAGGACTCAGCACTTCGGCGCCAGAGCTCAACAGCAAGTGTTTCCCGGGTTATTCCGCAAGTTAATGCATTTTCAAGGCTGACCATGATCAGACCCTCCCGACGTCCATGACTGGGGCAGGATATCTCCGAGATAGTAACAATTACTAAAAAGTGAATGAGTTATGCATGAGGTGGCTGAAGCCTCCGCCACCGGATCGACAATCCAGGCCACCTGCCGGCCGATTGAACGTAAGAGCGAAATATCACTGCGACTTTCGACCTCCCAGTCAGAGGCCGCATGGGAATCAATAATCCAAATTGTCTCAATCTCCAGATATTCATTCTCCCACGACTTGATCCGGGCGGTAATCGCGGCCAGCACTTTAAGCCAGGCCAACGGCTTAGGATCTTGAAACGTCAACAGACGCTGAGTCCCGGCACAGGCGGCCGGATCCAGAGCCTCAGTCAAGTCGGCACTGATAAAGCTGTGTTTCAACTCTACCGGAGCCGGCAGTAATTTTTCAATCAGGGCCAGAGTCAGTGTCCGAGCTAAAAATTCGTTGCTACCGCTCATTTCCAGACCGGTCTGAGTCAGGAGATAGACCAGACGGCGGCGCTGGCGACGGCCGCCTTCACGACCGTAATAGAGAGCCTCCTGGTTGCACAAACGATGCAGAAAAAGGGTCTCCGGATAGAGATATTCCCCTGGCAGAAGGCTCTCAAGTTGACCTTTGTAACTTAAGCCGTGATAACCACCGATCGTATAGGTGTGACCGCCACCCTGTTTTTCGATCGTAAGATTCGGTGTCAGATCCAGAAGCTGGCGATAAACCGATAAAAAATTATCCGGCAGCAATTCATCTGCCGCCAGCAGGGCCTGTAAAACCGGGCTCTGCTCCGGAGAGAACAAATTCTCTTCATCTTTATGGCGTAATGTTTCCGGCTTTTTTTCGACCAGACTCAAGTATGTCTCAGGCCGCTCCTGCAGATATTTCAGATCCCAGATTATAACTGTTTTATCATCCGCGGCCGAAGCCGCAAAACATCCGTCATGGGAAAAGGCGACACTGTTTACCGCACCCTGATGACCGTTTAAAACATTCAGCTGTGAAGCACTTTCAACATCCCAGATAATCACGCATTGATCATCCGAACCGGAAATCAGGAAACGGCTGTCTGAAGAGAAATCAATATTCCAAACCAGCTCTTGATGGCCTTTCAATATCCGAGTCTCACCGCTGGCAAGATCGGATAGATATATCTGTTTATCAACCGAAGCATAAGCCAGCCAGCGCCCATCCCGGGAGAAGAGTATACTGGTTACCCGGCAGCCGGGCCGTGCGAAAACGTTAACCTCGCGACGCTTAGCAACATCCCATATCCGCACGGTCTCATCATCTCCACCGGAGGCGAGAAAACGGCTGTCATGGGAAAAACAGACACTGTAGATCGACCCTTTATGACCCTCCAGACGCCGGGCCGGATACCGGTTCCAGGTTGACCAGAGCCGAATCTTACCGTCCATACAGGCAGCGGCAAGGTATCTTCCGTCAGGGGAATACGCGGATCCGTACAGAGAGAGGGTTAAAGATCGGTGACTCTCCATGATCCGGTAGTAGGAACGGCTTTCGACATCCCAAAGGAAAATACAACCGTCACCTGAGGCCGAAGCGATAGATTTACCATCGGGCGAGAAAGATACAGACCAGACGAATTTGGTGTGCCCGGAGAACGTAACAAATTCTGATTCAGACTGCTTAAGATCCCAGAGATGCAGGTGTCGCGTAACACTGCCGGAGATCAGATAACGACCATCGGGTGAAAAGGCGACACAATAGATCTTTTCCGGATGTTTCAGAACGCGGGCAGGAACAATCTGGGACGCCTGTTCGGTGATAATCCGGCTTAAGGATGAATTCATTAAACTATCCGTCGAGTTTCTCTGATTCACGATCTTTTATCCCGGCCGATATTTTTCTATCTGCTCTCTGAGTAGCGAGATGACGCGGCCCGGCATCTTCGATTTCAGCCTGGTGCGCAAGCAGATCGCCAATCGCCAGTGCGACCCGGTCATGATACTCTTCACTGGCTCCGGCGGCATTGTCATCAACAATAAACTGCTCAATGGCACCAGTCTCAAGATTGTACTTAAATTTAATCTTAATCGGGGGACGTTTACCGGACATTTTGGCAATCCTTCTTAAAAATAGTTGCAGATAATTCCGTCATCAACAGAGCTCCAACTCCAACTCGATAACGGAACCACTCTGACGGTCACTGATAACCCGGCCGCCATTCTCTAACACCAGACGACAGAGGGTCTGGCGATAGGTTTCGCCAACAATCCGGTTGATCTCATAAAAAGCATTCTGCTGCTGGCGGGCGAGCTGCACCTGAAGCTGATGACGCAACTCAAGGCGCAGAGCGGCCCGTTTTTCAGCCAGCTCTTTTTCAACCTTGCTCTGGGCCTCAGCCGTTAAAGATGATCGTAATTCAAGTTCAGCAGCACTCTCAGGCTGGGCTTTTTTAAGTTCCTTAAGGGCGTATTCGAAACGCATTTCGGCCTGTTCCGCGGCCTCCTTAAGAGCTTTCTCTTCAGTTCGCCCTTTCCAGCCGTCATCATAGTAGTAGCCGACCGCCTCAAAGGCGATGGTGCCGGTCGTCACCCGGCAGATTTCAGCTGCGGCGGAAGCTTCAGCAGAGAGCATCTCTTCAAGCCGGGCCCGAAGCACGAATTGCCGCCGGTTCGGATCATAAACCAAGGTGATATCTTCAAGGTCACGATAGAAATTTCCAGCGCTATCTTTTTGCCATCCTGGAAAGTCGGCAAATTCTCCGGCCAGAACCTGCTCCAGTACACCCAGAGCCGCTACCCCCATCTCTTCCGCCAGCTTGATTTCACAGCTGATTTCCGCATTTTCGCTCAGGAGCTCGGAGGCGGTCGCCTTCTCCGTCAACAGCTGCCGCCAGGCAGCTTCAATGGTTTCGTTGACATGAATCATAACTTTACGAGGATTACACATAGTTCTTCAGACCTGTTCTATAATTTCTCTAATGTTTCAGTAATCAACTTCTCCAGTTTTGCGAGAACCGCAACTGTCAACTCAACCTGTGAATGCCCTTTAAGCTCACGCCGCAAACGCTCACACTGGTGCAGAAAATCAGCCAGATCAATATCACCCTGGAGATTAAGGGCCCGATTTTCAAGCTGGGTCAACTCCCCGGCCAGAACCTCCGATTCTCTCTCCAGAGATACAACCGCGGCTCGTTTATCACTTAAATAAGGTTGCAGCAGATCATTAAGCACCGATGCCTGAGCCCGATTATTCCAGATATGCCGCAGAACCCAAAAATCTTCACACTCAGCCTTGAGACGGCCCTGTCTGATTGCGGCGGCACCGACAAGCTTGAGCAATTTAACCGCCCGCCGGTCACTGACGATAATCCCTTCGGAACGAATCTGGCGAATCACCTCGCGATAAGGATTGAACACGGCATTAAAATCAACCTCATTCAGAGCCTGATGCAAACGGTTTAAGGACTTGCTGTCGGTGATATTGCTCAAATTTATCTGATGGCCCTCCCGAATCTTCAGGCACTCCTGTTGCCAGCCCCGCAAGAGCAGCCGGTCGAAATGAGAATCGGGAATATTGTCTGACCAGAGCCGAACGGGAAAACGATCATAGAGGGCCGCGAGGTCGGGATCTTCCGACATCTCATTGGTCGCGCCGACCAGCAACATCAGCGGTACCGGTTCCAGGCGGCCGCCATTGTAAAACGTGCGTTCATTGAGAATCGTCAGCAGAGCATTAAGAATTGCACTGTTGGCCTTGAAAATTTCATCAAGAAAAACGACCTCGGCCCGAGGCAGCATTCCGGCGCAAATCCGATGATAACCGGCACCGTCGCGAAATGATTTGATGTCAACCGGGCCGAAAAGCTCATTGGGCTCGGTAAAACGGGTCAGAAGATACTCAAAATAGGGTTTATTAATATCTTCCGCACTCGTCTCCGGGGCCGTACAGAGCTGGGCAAAGCGTTTGATAAGTTCAGACTTACCAGTTCCCGGAGGGCCGGCCAACAGCAGATGTTCCTGAGCAATCGCACTAATTGCCAGCATCTCAATAATCTCATCCTTGGCAACAAAACTGTTCTGCAACAGATTGACAACATCATCGAGATCGGAAACCACATTTTTTAATTCCTGACGCATATTTTAACTCCTACTAAACTGCAACTATTTCCGGCTACAAACCGCATACTGAATTTACAAATGAACGTGAGTTCTCTCCTGCCGCCGGCGCTGGATCTCACCTACTTTGCGCCCGAAATAACGCGGACTCAAAAGTGAACCCTCAAGATGATGATCAAGGCTGGCCTCCTGAAAGACCGCCCGGATTTCATCATTGTTGAAATCCTCGGCATGCAGAGCCACCAGATCGATAATCGTCTCCAGAAAACCGGCCGCATCAAGACCGGTGCTCCGCTCCCTGACGAGCAACGTCATAAGTTCATCAAACTCATTGAATCCGGGATCCGAGGTAACATGTTCTGAATCGTAATCAGTGCCGCCGGCCAAACGCGCGATCATCTCCTGAACCCGCTCGCTCAACTCATCCAGCAAAGCCAGGTCTGCCGGATCTCGCTCAAGCCGGCAATCGTTGATAAATGCGGAAAAATTATTAAGTTCGGCAATAATCTCCGACTCACTTCCTTCACGACCCGGTGACTTCTGCAGGTCACTGTCGGGACCATCCAGAGCGGTAAAGAATTCTTCCAGATCATGTTCCTGCCATAACTTGCCCTGCGGTTTTTTCTCAACAATCGCAAAAAACTTTTTCAAGTAGTCATCAATCCCGAAACTTGCGGCATGAATCCTCGCCACCTGACGCCGGGCGGCGACATCGGGCAGGCCGATCTCAACCGGTCTTAAGCGTGACGGCCGCAAGAGAGCTTCATCGATAATATCGATACGGTTACTGGTTCCGATGACAAGTACCGCCTGATCCCGGCGAAAACCGTCCATCTCGGTCAGGAGTTGGGCCACAACCGCGTTATTGGCCCGGGCCCCGCCGTCAGCATATACCGAACGCTGGCTCGCGATACTGTCAAACTCATCAAAAAAGATCACCGCCGGCGCATTACGCCGGGCCGTGGCAAAAACCTGGCGCAGATTATTCTCACTCTGGCCGACATACTTATCCATAATCTCCGGGCCGGAAATCATCTGAATCGTTGCATTAAGTTCGTTGGCCACCGCTTTGGCGAACAAGGTTTTGCCGGTACCCGGCGGGCCATGAAAGATAAATCCGCGTGGCAGAAGTTTAACCCGCTGTTCATCACTAACCCCTTTTATATCACCGGAAATCAGCGAGATAACATGCCTGAGCTGTTTTTTGACCGCCTCGTAACCACCGATATCTGCAAAAGTGGTATCCGGAACTTCAACCTCACTGCCCGAAGTGATCTTAAACTCGCGAATTTCCCGGTAGATTTCAGAAGCCGGGGTATTTTCTGCAACCTTGGCCCCGACATATCGCATTGCGTTGCGAAACTGAATTGCATTAAGACCGGAAACGTTCTTATAAAGATTTTCTGGATCAAATCCGGCAAAACTCCGGCGTTCCTGCCGGGTCAGGAGACGACTGACGGTAAACTGACGATCGTTATCGGCAGCTGAAGTCAGAAACCGGGGCAGACCGGTAATCTGGATATGAACCGCGAAACGGTCGGAAAGAACTTTTCTGACCTCAAGCGAGGGATCAAGAAAAGCTAAAAGTTGCGGTTTTTCCCGGGTCACAGTCCGCTCATAGAGGGTTTCCGTTGTCGCCGCCTCATTGAGCAGATCCAAAGAACGTAAAACCAGCACTTCATCCGCTTTCAGGTTACGCAGCAAGACCGGCAGATTAGAATAACCACCATCCAAGGCCCGGTCGAGTTCTCCCGCCAGACCCGGGCGCATCTCCTCCGGCAGGGCCGCATCCAGAACCGGCCGGCGGCCGGCCTGATGACAGACAAACTCGTAGAGAAACTCGGTCAGAACTTTATCGCAGATAACCAGAACGGAAAGACCGTGTTTAAGGTAGTCGGCAATACTGTCCATCTCCTGGCGGTAGGCAAGACGCACGGCTTCATTGTCGGTGATGGCGGCCGGGAAATTATCCAGGGAATCGGCCGGGGCCGAGACCTCTGGATCAGATTTCGCCACATCTTCCTGCCAGAGTTGATCAAGGTTACGACGCAGGCCGCAAGTTGTAGCATTTTCAGGTTCACAGGCGGCCTCACTGATGGCAATCGGCTGAAAAACAATCTCGGCCAGATTCAGCTCCATAATTTCCACTCCGGGCAGAGCCCCGACCGCAAACCGGGCGGGAAAAACCTTAAGAAAATCCCCAAGTTTCATCTCCGCATGGTCGCGTTTAAAACGCCGGGCATCACTAAATTTTTCGCCTAGATCTATCTCCAGAATTATTTTTTCCATTTTCTACCCTTTATAGATAAGATAGCACCACAAAAGCCAAGATCAAGAAAAATTGATCCGGCCGAAATCTACCAGCGCACCCGGCTCCCGGCGTTGACCGCCGGTTATAGTGGCCAGAGAAACCAAAGGCAGAAGCCGCTTAAAACAGAAGTCATGACTTAAATGACGAAACCCGCCGGGAACGCCGCCGGAGTTTGCTACAATCTCAAGCAGGGCTCTGAATTTAAGAAAATATTCATTGCCGGTCTGGTTCAAATGCCGACTCGAATTACCATCACCAGCAGCGGCAAGCATTGTTTCGATTAAAGTCAGCAGGGCAAAACCAGTGGCTTTCGTTCCGGAATTGACTTCAGTGGTTACAACCTTATGTAAAAATTCATAGGCCTCAAAAAATCTCAATATGTGATCGTCATAATTACCCTGCTGCCGGAGTTCCTCGAAAAAAATCCCCAGGCCGATACAACTCAACCGGTTTTCCGGCATCTCAAGCCAACCCGTACCGAGACGAAAAGCGAGTTCCGGCCGGCCCAGAAGATCTCGTACCCGACCCCACCATGCATCACTCTCAAACAGAGAGTCATCCGACAGCACCGCCGCCTGCCAATTCGGCAGATACTCCGAAGCCCGGCTGGCTAAAGGTGAAGGCAGCGCCAAGTCAAGTGATTTCAAAGCGGTAAAGGGTGAAAAGTGCAACAAACCGATGCGTAAATTTTCAGGGCCTAAGGTCACACCGGTCTCACGCAGAAAGTTGCCGTATGCTGAAATCAGCAGATCAAAACCTAGAATATCGGAATCGGTTTCAGGTACCGGGAGAAGGTTAAGCAAGGTAAGATCGTGGAGATCGGCAGCTTCTCTGGCATCTGATGATCTCTCATCACTCAGATAGATACGATTATGTACGATAACCGCCAGTCCGATCAGGGCCGGCGTGACCTGCAATCGCAGTGGTTTTTCCACCAGACTTTGCGGCCGCTGCACAAACTTCTCGCGCACCAGCTTTTCCCATGCGCTTATCAGATTAGAAGAAGGTTTTGCTGTCAACTCACTTAATATCTCGCCATCAACCAGCAACAGACCCCGGCAATCTGGACGCGACCCGGCCAATGAGACGATAAAACCGGCCAGAGCCGTATCGATATACGCGATGTTGTCCGGTGCTATCCGCATAAGCTGCGCTCAATCGGGTGCGGCCCTGACTCTCGTAATAATTTCTCCAGAGTCTCAACGTAGAGACTGTCGCCGAGAATCTCAAGCCCGTCATCACTTAAGGTGAGACGCACCCGTACCTTTTTTACCGTAGCGGCATTTTGATAATCTTCGGGACGCATCAGATCCGGCAATTCCGCCACAATTTTCAAAGGATGATTTTTCCGTTTATTAACCATGATTATGACATCCATTACAACTGGAAGGTTCTATCCCATGACCTGCCCCGGAGCAGCTGTTGCCGCAACCACATCCGCAACCGGCCTCGGCTTCACTCTCCAGTCCGGCCTCAAAGGCAGCCGCCACTTCCGGAGAGATCTCCATTTCCAGACTCTCACTTTCAGTCTCAGAAATAACTCTGAGGGCCTCATCGACACTCATACCGGCAACAAATTCCAAACCGATTTTTTGACGTAATCCTGTTTTTTCATTCATGATCAACAAATACCCGATATAAACAATTTTAACTTTATCTTTTAAGTATAGTTTATGAGGCGTAATTTGTCAACAAAAGATTATGGAAATATGTTCCCAAAAAAATGCTAAACATGATATCTATCCGGCACGATCTGGATTAATAACTACAGACTGGAAGAATATAAGACCCGTTTCACCTTGGAGGAAAACGTAAACAAATGGCCAAATCTGATAATTATCCCCCGCTCCGACTGGCCTGGTTTATGTGGGGCTTAGGAGCGACACTCTACCTGATCGGATTCTATCAGCGAGTCGCCCCCGCGGTGATGACCAATGAACTGATGCAGGACTTTGCTATCAGCGCTGCCGGGCTCGGAAATCTCTCGGCCTTCTACTTTTACAGTTATGTCGCGATGCAAACCCCAACCGGGATTTTGGCTGATCGTCTGGGCCCACGCCGGCTGTTAACGATGGGAGCTCTGGTTGCAAGTCTCGGCGGCCTGATTTTCGGACTCGCTCCGACCATGATGTGGGCCAGTCTCGGACGACTGCTGATCGGCGGTTCCGTCGCCGTGGCTTTTGTCGGAACATTGAAGCTTGCCAGCCACTGGTTTGCTCCGCGCCAGTTTGCACTGGCCACCGGCCTAGCTCTCTTCTGCGGCATAATCGGCGCAGTTTTTGCCGGGGTTCCTTTGCGCCTTCTAGTCACAACTGTCGGTTGGCGGCCGGTAATGACAGTCTCAGCCCTGATAACTCTGGCGGTCGCCGCAGCCATCTGGCTGTTTGTCCGTGATGATCCCAGCGAAAAAGGTTATCGAAGCTACTGTCCGGAAAGTAGCGAAGAGACCACCAAATTCTCGATTACGGCCGGCATCCGGGAGATTTTTCGTTATCGCAACACTTGGCTTTTGTGCCTGATTCCCGGCGGAGTCGTAGGCTGCATTTTAACCTTTTCCGGCCTCTGGGGCGTGCCCTTTCTGATCACTCATTACGACCTCTCTCCGGAACAAGCGGCCGCTCTTAATTCAGCAATTCTAGTGGCTTGGGCCATAGGGGGGCCGCTTTGCGGCGGTCTCTCCGACCGCATGGGCTTACGCAAACCACTCTATGTGATCTGTAATGTCACTCTGCTTATCGCCTGGGGAATTATTGTCTTTATCCCGGGCTTACCGATGCCGCTGCTGATCGGCCTTTTACTTTCAGCCGGTCTCGCCTCAGGCGGAATGATTATCGGTTTCGCTTTCATCAAGGAGTCGGTACCTTCTGATCTGGGAGGTACGGCTTCGGGAATTCTCAATATGGGAGTTATGGCCGGACCGATGGTTATGCAGCCCGCAGTTGGTTGGATTCTGGATCTAAAATGGCATGGAGCCGTGATTGACGGCAGTAAAATTTACAGTTTCAGTGCCTACCGCTACGGTTTTTCACTGATGCTGGTCTGGGCGCTCTTAAGTGCTATCCTGGTTCTTTTCACCAAAGAGACCTATTGTCAACAGACAAACTGAACCAGACATGAAACGACTGCAATAAAAAAGGGGCTATAACGCCCCTTTTTTATTGCTATTGCAAATCACTTCATCGGCTGTTTTAGCTTTCATGCAACAACCGAAAATTATCTACCCGAATTAATCTATTTCGGTATGGCATTTAACTGAATCAGGGCCTCAAAAGCGGAGGATCTTCTTCCGGAAAACTGGCCGAACCATCTGTCATAAATTTTCAGGATCCCTTTATCACGATAGAGATCGGAAATTACCTGGTCGGCAATCAGGCGGAAGTCAGCATCGTTGCGCCGAACCGCCAGAGCAAAAGGCTCAAAGGTATAGAGATCGGAGAGAATCGAAAACTCACCCGGCTTCTCAGATGTCATGGCCAGACCGATAAGCACCACTTGATCTGCGGATAGAGCGTCAATTTTCTTACTTTTCAGGGACTTAATTCCGGCAGCGGCTGAATCCAGCAAAACTACATCGGCTTCGGTTCCGGTCTCCTGTAGCATTTTTTTCAAGTTCACCTCTGTGGTTGTCCCTTTGACCACACCAAGTTTTTTCCCCTTAAAATTATTCCTGATATCATTACCCTTAAGCGTCATGAATGAGGCTCCAGTAACAAATGTCAGTTGCGTAAAATCAACAAGTTCACCCCGGGAAAGGGTTTTAGTGGTTGAACCACAGAGAATATCAATCTTATTGTCAGCCAACGCGGTAAAACGATCAGCTGCAGTCACGGGAACATATTCAACATCTATATGCTGACCGATCTTATATTGGACTGCGGCAGCAATATCCCGGCCTAAATCGATGGAATAACCGATCGGTTTGCCATTTTTATCAAGAAACGACATCGGCGGCTGATGAGCACGGTAACCGATTTTTATCTTTCCAGCTTTCTGGATTTTCTGAAGAGTACCGGTTAATTCCTGTGCCGATAACGGACTTGCGAAAAAAGTGAACATCAAAAACAGCGTCAACAAACTTCTTAACATGATTTTCTCCTGTACAGATTTAATAATTATTTGAGATTCTATGACTTAATTAGCACTGTTTTGATTAAATTACAATACACAACTTAATTAATGTTATTAATAATATTAATTAATGCACCTGAATTGCCCCGGAGATCAATTAAAATCCGAAAATCCGGCCGATCTGATAGACTCCAGTCGAAAGTATAAAGGCAAAAATGGTACTGTAAAAAACGGAGAAAAGAGCCCAGTTCCAGGATCCCGCCTCTTGTGCGATGCAGACCACAGTCACAAAACAGGGCGCGTAAAACATCATAAAAAGCAGGGCACTTAACGCCACCAGTGGGCTCCAGGCTGCATCCCGGGCTAGTCGATCACCTAAAGAAGTGGAGGATTCAGGGTCGGTTTCACCCATTGAATAGGCGGTTCCCAGGGTCGAGACCACCACTTCCTTGGCGGCAAAACCTCCTAAAAGCGCAATATTTGTACGCCATTCAAAACCACTCAGCCAGGTTACTTTCTCCATCGCGACCCCGATCTTCCCGGCAATTGAATTACGCAGAGTCAGAGCTTTCTCCTGGTTATCAATTTCTAAAAGCAGTTTTTCTAAAGCTTCACTCCCGGACTCATGAAGAACCTCGACCCGGGCTCTCTCTTTAACAAATGCATCTCTCTTCTCAGGGCTTAAACCGGGATAGGTCATCATCGCCCACAAAACAATCGAGATCAACAGGATCACGGTTCCGGCTTTCTTGATATATTGCCAGGAGCGCTCCCAGGTATGAATCATTAAACCTTTGAAGGTGGGAAAACGATATGGCGGCAGCTCCATGACAAAAGGAGTCGGTGCGCCCCGTAAAACTGTCATCCGCAACACTTTAGCCGCAAGCAGAGCAACAATCCAGCTCAAAAGGGTAAAAGCAAACATATAGAGAGCCTGGTGCTGGGCAAAAAAGGCTCCGATCAACAATGCCAGAATCGGCAATTTTGCCCCGCAGTTCATAAAGGGAACGGTCAACAGAGTCGCCATTCTCTCTTTCGGGGAACGCAGGGTTCTGGTCGCCATGACCCCGGGAACTGCACAGCCGCCGGCGATACCACCGGAGACAATAAAAGCCATTACTGAACTGCCATGCAAACCGAAAATCCTGAAGATACGATCCATCATGAATGCGACCCGGGCGAGATAGCCTGAATCTTCAAGAATAGCGATGCAAAAAAACATCAGCATAATCAGTGGAACAAATCCGAGAACACCGCCGACCCCATTTATAACCCCGGAGATCAGCATCGATTTCAAGGGGCCATCGGTGAGAATGCTGTCAACCATACCGGCGAGCCAGTTGAAAACCGCCTCGACACCGGAAACCGGCAAAGCACTCAGGGAAAAAGTAATCTGATAAATTGAAAAAAGAATCGCCAGCATAATCAACGGCCCAGCAAAACGGTGAGTCAGCACCTTATCGATATGGTCTGAAGTGTAGAGCCGGTTTTCGTCGTAATGGTGCGTGATAATGCCGCGTTTTAGAATCCCTTTGATAAACCCGTAACGATGATCGGCAATCAGGGCTTCAGGATAGGTGTCAAAGGTTTTGAGCAGATGATCGGCCACTTTTTCCGCTTCCCGCAACAGCCGCTCGGCTAAATCAGGATCAGCGGCGACAACCTCCTTAATCAGGATCTCATCATTTTCAACTATTTTCACTGCAATCCAGCGGGAAGGATATTTTTTATTCAGGAGATTCTTTTCCCGGATCATATCGGTCATCAACAGCAGAGTCTGATCGATATCTTCACCGTAGGATATTTTCAATTTGACCATATCCGGCGGCGCAATCCGCCCCGCCACCATATCTCTGGCTGACCGCATCAGATCGTCAACCCCTTGACCCGAACGAGCAACTATCGGCAACACCGGCACACCGAGAAACAGAGCCAACTTTTCAACATCAATGTCCATCCCCCGATCCTTGGCAACATCAACCATATTCAAAGCCACCACCAGCGGGATCTTAAGCTCCAGGAGTTGGCAGGTAAGATAAAGATTTCGTTCCAGGTTTGCGGCATCGATAATATTTATGACGACCGCCGGTTTTTCATCGGCAATAAAATTCCGCGCCACCACCTCCTCTTCAGAGTACGCGGTTAAAGAGTAAGTACCGGGCAGATCGATGATTACAGCCTCGAAACCATCTTTTTTATAATCACCTTCCTTCCGTTCGACCGTAACTCCGGGATAGTTCCCAACATGCTGACGGGCACCGGTGAGAGCATTAAAAAGTGTGGTTTTACCGGCATTGGGATTGCCGGTCAGAGCCAGAGTCGCTTTACTCATCGATCTCAACTTCGATATAATCAGCTTCATTATTGCGTAACGTCAGGGTATTGCCACGAATACGCAAGGCCACCGGGTCATTTAAGGGAGCCCGGCCCTGAATCATAATTTCAGTTCCATTCACCAATCCCATATCACGAATTCTGCGGCCTAAATCACCGGCCACTTTAACCGCCGTGATTGTACCCCGCTGATTTTTGGCCATGTGCCGTAAAGAAATTGTCTTCATTTTAAGTCCTTAAAATCCAGACGGTTAAATTAGCCTCAACTAACTGACGTGGAAAAAAAATCCCCTTTACGAATCCAACCCGAATGCTCGTAAAGGGAAAAGAGAAGATAATCTGATCTTCTTTAAGTCGCTATTAAATTTTATGCCGCTCGAACCAGAATTTTTTCTGCGGCCCCGTCACCTAAACTGACAGTTGAACCGTTAAGCCGTACCAGACAGCGAGAGCTGTCTGCAGCACAGACCAGTTCAACCTTCTGCCCCGGGAAAATTCCCAGCGCCGCCAGCCGACCACAGACACCCCGGCCGCCATCAACCCGGCAGACTTCAAGGCGGCGGCCGCAACCGGCTTCGGCCAGAGGCTGCTCACCGTCCAGTGGCAACTGATGCCGACACCCATAGCCCCGGCCTGAACCTGAGACCCGGCGACAACCACGATTCATAAATCCTGCTTTAGGCATTCGTTATTACCATATCATCCATAAAACTGATATTTTGTAAGTTTACAATGACTACTGAGGTTAGCCTTAACAAACTTTATCCTCCAAGTCAACAAAATTGTTGACCTCCTTCATGAGAAATAGATTTTTTCTATCTACTTTAAATCTGTTACCACCAATTATCACATCGGGTGGTAAGTTCATTCAGAGAGTTCTCTACTTTAAGGCGTAACTCCTCCAATTCCACGTCTGAGACCGTAACCGGAACCGCAATCGGCTCCCCAAAGATCACCACGAGAGGAGAGAACGGTAGCGGCAACATAAAACGATCCCAGGAAGCAAAAAGTTTATGCCGTTTAGCACTGTAAGCAAAGGGGAGAATTGGAATCCCGGTATCCCGGGCAATTCTCAGGGTTCCTATTTTCAATTTTCGTGCCGGGCCGCGCGGGCCATCACCCAGCATCCCGGCTGAAACAGAAGAGTCTCTCCGGATCTTCTCAATAAGTTGTAACATAGCTGTCGCCCCACCCCGGCTGGAGCTGCCGCGCACCGTACTGAAGCCAAGTTTTTCAGCGACATCGGCAACCAGATCACCATCATTGCTGCGGCTGATCATAATCGTTACCGGCCGCCGATATTTGAGAAAGAAGAGATTTAACAGGCGCTGGTGCCAGGTAACATAGACACAGCCTTGAGCCGCAAGGGTAATCTCCGACTCAAAATCACCATTGACAACTGTGATACGCGAACAACTCTTGCCCCACAAATAAGTCACGACGGCGACAATGGCAGGAAGTTTTTTTAACAGTGCATTCTTCAGACGACGTTTAGATGACAATCTGACCACCGCCTAATTGGTGTGTTGCGAAAGTATCTGAATAAGATGACCGACCACCGGAGGAACCTCATCGATTTTGGCTTCGCCGGAAAAAATTTCACCCGCAGTCAGGCCGCTTGCACCATAGAAGTTATCGGTGGCGGCATAATCAATCGACAGAACCGAACCGGAGAGAGAGACCCCGGCAAAAAGCCCCCGCGAGCGCGAGTAAGTATAGACTTCAGCTTCAAGTCTGATATCAGTTCCGGCAGACATACTGCGCCCCACCGGCCCGGCAGCAGCTGCCGCGTCAGCCCCGAGGGTGAATTTCCCCTGAGCCAGGCGATCGACACTCTGCTGGCTCTTAAATACCATAACTGCATCAATGGATTGAACCCCGGCCTGAAAACCAAAACTGCCGCCCCCCAACTTCATAAAAACCGGGTCAGACCAACTACCGTCATCTTTACGCGACATAACCACTCCCCAACCGTAACGTCCACCGGCGATAAATCCGGCCTTGATGATCCCGGGAATAATCGCAATCGCCTTGGCATTACGCAACAGCGCCTCAGGAGGGGCATTATCGGGCATCGCGGCCATCTCCCGTACAACCTCAGCACAGATCTCAACTTTTGCGACCTCTTTGTCATTCCCGGCAAATACCGAAGCTGAGGGCAACATGAACAGCAGACATAAAAAACAGACCACAACTTTCTGACAGCGCATAAAGATCACTCCTTTAATTTTTTCTTTCAACTCAATCAGTTCCATGCAAATTACTGCGTTTTCACACTTCAAGTCAAGTCATAAGTAAATTGATAAAACTAACTGTCTCTACAGCATCAACATTCTGGTTGATGGTATCAAGAAAAATTTATATTTGTTAAATTTATGAGAAACAGTCAAAATATGACTACTTCTAATAAATTTATTGACTTGACAGAGAATATGTCGTATAGTTTTTGAGTACTTCTCAGAACGCTAATTTGCACCTTTCGGAAGTTTAATTGATTACGGGCAACGTCCGGGCCAAAAAATAGTATATTGTGACCATTTGAAATAGGCAATAAAACTTTGAACAAATTGACAAAACGATTTTTTGAAGCGCCGATGGGGGTTTTTACTCTGGCTGATTCGACAATAGCGGTCGCAGGTTCTAACGAGGGGCGCTACGGACTTATTAAGCGTGCGATAGCAGGTGAAGAGATTCTGAATATTCGCCGAGGACTCTATTGTTTAGCACCTGAATATCAGAAAAAACCGGTCTGCACTTATAGCTTGGCGCAACGTATTTACGGCCCCAGCTATATAAGTATGGAAACAGCTTTAAGCTACCATGGATGGATCCCTGAGGAGGTTTATACTTATACTTGTGTCAGTTACGGAAGTGCCAAAGAATTTACTACTCCAATTGGTCTTTTTAGTTATAAACCAGTCCCGCAACAAACATTTTATTTCGGTGTTGAACGCTGTGAAGATGAAAATGGAAATATTTTTTTCATGGCGTCACCAGCAAAGTCACTTGCAGATTATCTATATATTCATCATTTAAACTGGACGGATATTCATGAGGCGGCAGAAAGTATGCGCATTGATACACAGGATTTAATCTCTGTCAAAGTAAGGGAGTTATCTGAATTGATAAAAAATTATAAAAATAGCCGAGTCAAGCAATTCCTGACCAACTGGCGGGAGAACTTGATCAAATGAGCGTGCAGATGATTCAACAACGACTGCTCTCTTACAATTGCAAAACAGATATTGAAGAGCAACAAGCAATTAGAGAAATTACACAGGAGGTGGTTTTGGCGGCATTGGGCCGGGGTGATTTCTTTAAATACGCACTGTTTCAAGGAGGAACTTGCCTGCGGATTTTTTACGGATTAAATCGCTTTTCCGAAGACCTGGATTTTATTCTGCAAAAACCAGCTCCCGATTTTCAACTAAAAAACTATTTGCGGCATTTGACGGATGAATTGTCTGCCTACGGCTACAATATTGAAATCACTGATCGTGAGAAGGCGGATTCGACAATCAAAAAAGCCTTCTTAAAAGATGGATCGCTTGGCAAAGTGATCCATCTCCGGCACAGCAAACAGACCGGAACACCGGCAAAAATCAAGATCAAACTGGAAGTAGACACAAATCCGCCTCTTGGGAGTGGTTATGAATTGCAATATCTGGATTTTCCGTTTGTTTCAGCCGTTGCAGTGCAAGATAAACCCAGCCTGTTTGCCGGCAAGATTCATGCTCTACTTTGTCGAGATTATATCAAGGGTCGGGACTGGTACGATTTTATCTGGTATACGAGTCAGGGTATCGGCATTAACTACGAATTTCTAGCTTCCGCAATCAACCAAATTGGCTCGTGGCAAAACCGAAACGTCAAAACAGATAAAATATGGGTATTGGAAGAACTGGAAAAGAAAATCACTTCACTCAATTGGAAACAAGTAAGTAAAGATGTACGCCCCTTTATTCGCTCTAACGAACAAGCTTCACTGAATTTGTGGAGCAAAGAGTTATTTTTAGGGCAACTACGTAAGCTGAAAAGGATAATACAATAAAGGCTCTAAAGATGCTATTTGGTGGTTGACATCAACGTCAACAAATATTACCTATAGCTATTAAAAGAGTTCCATCTCAATTATTCAGACTCAACAGACTCCAACCACTGGACAGATTAATGGAAAGTGAAAAAATAACCCAAGATCTTTATCACAATATCAGCAGTGACGATATTGAGCGCCTTATCTGTGGCCGCCATCACGACCCGCACTCAATTCTGGGAACCCATAAGCTCGATAATCAGGATGTAGTTATTCGAGCCTGGCATCCACAAGCTGAAAGGGCTGAGATTATCTGCGGCAAGCAACCACAACAGATGATGACCCGACTTGATAATCAGGGTCTTTTTGCCGTCCAGCTTAAAGACCCGGCAGATAGTGGTCATAGATTTATTTTTCATGGAGAAAATGGCTCTAGCTGGGAAGCTCTTGACCCCTACTCCTTCACTCCAACTCTCGGGGAGATGGATCTTCATCTTATCAGCGAGGGCCGCCACCAGCGTCTTTTCAAATATCTTGGTGCGATCTATAGAAATCATGCCGGAATTGACGGGGTCAGTTTCACCCTCTGGGCCCCGAATGCCGAACGCGTCAGCGTGGTCGGCGACTTTAATCAATGGGATGGTTTACGCACACCTTTACGTTCGCTCGGAGGATCCGGAATATGGGAGATTTTTATTCCGGGAATGATGCCCGGAACCGTTTACAAATATGAACTTCGCACAAAATCAGGTGATTTACGTTTAAAAAGTGACCCTTTGGCCTTCAGTATGGAGTTACGACCGCAGACGGCCGCAATTGTCTTCGATCAACATAATTTCACCTGGAATGATCAATCCTGGGAGAAGCAACGCGCTACCCGGCAGGCGGCAGATGTCCCGCTGGTTATCTATGAGGTTCATCTAGGATCATGGAAGCGCTGCCCGGAGGAAAATAACCGGGTCTTAAACTACCGGGAACTGGCACCGCAACTGGTCAGTCATGTCAAAAAGTTGGGCTTTACCCATATAGAACTGTTGCCGATCAGCGAATACCCGCTGGATGACTCCTGGGGTTATCAGGTCAGCGGCTACTACGCGCCGACCAAACGCTACGGCAGCCCGGATGATTTCAAGTTTTTCGTTGACTACTGTCATCAGCATGAGATCGGAGTTATCTTAGACTGGGTACCGGCCCATTTTCCTAAAGACGATTTCGGTCTACGCTTTTTTGACGGCACCGCCCTCTACGAACATGCAGATCCGCGCTTGGGCGAGCATCCCGACTGGGGCACTTTGATCTTCAATTTCAACCGCCCAGAAGTCGCTAATTTTCTCGCCGCCAATGCCTGGTTCTGGTTTGAACTGTACCATATCGACGGCCTTCGAGTTGATGCCGTCGCTTCAATGCTCTATCTCGATTACAGCCGCAAAGAAGGCGAATGGCTGCCCAACCACTTAGGCGGCCGCGAGAACTTGGAAGCTATCACTTTTTTAAAAGAACTCAATCACAACATCAATCATCTCTACCCGCACCGCTTAATGATTGCCGAAGAATCAACCAGCTGGCCCGGAGTCAGCCAGCCGACGGAATTCGGCGGCTTAGGCTTTCGCCATAAATGGAATATGGGCTGGATGAATGACACCTTAAGTTATTTCGCCATCGACCCGCTCTACCGTAGTCATCATCACGACCAGATTACATTCTCAATTATCTACGCCTTCAGCGAACATTTCCTCCTGCCCTTCTCTCACGATGAAGTTGTCCACGGCAAGGGCTCTCTGCTCAATAAAATGCCGGGCGACAGGTGGCAGAAGTTTGCCAACCTGCGCCTGCTTCTAAGCTACCAGTTTACCCATCCCGGCAAGAAACTGCTCTTCATGGGCAACGAAATGGCTCCGGACAAAGAGTGGGATTTCGCAGAAAGTCTCGACTGGCATCTGCTTGATGAAGATCCTGACCGGCAAAAGTTTTTTCATTTTATTACTGATCTCATCCACCTCTACCGGCAACTTCCGGCCCTCTGGCAGAAAGATGATGACGATTCCGGCTTCGCCTGGATCGACTGCCATGATTATGAGAATTCAATTCTGGTTTATCAACGCCGGGGAAAAGATGATAAAGATACAATTATCTGCGTCCTCAACCTGACTCCTTTAACCCATCACCACTATCGTATCGGCCTGCCGTGGAACGGCGACTACAGTGAACTTTTCAACTCTGATGCTGATATTTATGGCGGCAGCAACCAAGGTAATTTCGGGAAAATAACGAGCACAGAAATTCCGTTTCATAATCAAATCGCTTCAGCGGAGATCACAATTCCACCGTTAGGAGCCTTGATTCTAAAAAAGAACTGAAAAATCACCCCTATAGATCAATCTAAACTTGACTTTAGAACGAACCGGGTTTAGAAGCGGGATGAGTGCAAAATCCAGCTTAGGCGGATAAAGCAGAGCAACCTCGAATTGCAATTCGCTTTGCTGGCTTCCGTCATATTTTAAGATAATTTCAACTTGAAGATAAGAAGATTTCATTATGCAGGAAATCCGATTTCACGGCCGCGGCGGCCAGGGGGCGGTGATTGCCTCAAAGATTCTCGCGAAGGCACTCTTTTTTGAAGATCGTTACGCCCAGGCCTTTCCCACATTCGGGGCCGAACGCCGCGGCGCTCCGGTAGCCGCTTTTGTCCGGGCTGATGATAGTTTTATAAATATCCGCAGCCGGGTTATAACCCCCGATTTTGTTGTCGTTATGGCGGCCCGACTGATTGAGTCGGTACCGGTTACCGGTGGGCTTAAAAGTGACGGAATTATTCTGATCAACAGCGATCTGCCAGCGACGGAATTCAACTTTGCCGGAGACGACCAACCCCAAACCAAACCACCATTTCAAGTGATAACCATCAACTTAAACCGAATCGCACTGGAGTTCGGCCTCGGCACGGAAATGATGCCTTTAATCAACGCCCCGGTTCTTGGAGCCCTGGCTAAAGTAAGCGGCCTGGTTAAACCTGAGAGCCTGGTTCGGGCCCTGCCTGACTTTATCCCCGCCCGCCTTGAAGATAACGAAAAAGCTCTCTATGCGGCTTATGAAAAAGCAGGCAATTAAGACGATGATTAAATTAAAACATATAGAAGCCATCCGGAACGGTGATTTTACCGGGCTGCCAATCTCCAACACCTCAACTGCAGTAAATATGACCGGCAGCTGGAAATTTTTCCGACCCACTCTGAAACCCAAAAAATCTCCCTGCCTTGAAGCCTGCCCTCTGCATATTTTAATTGCCGACTACATGCAGGAGTTTGCCGCCGGCAACCATCTTAACGCATTGGAGATTCTCCGCGAAAATAACCCGCTACCGGCGGTTACCGGCCGGGTTTGCCCTCATTTCTGCCAGAGTGCGTGCAACCGTACAGATTTTGATGAGGCGGTTCTGATTGGTGACATCGAACGGGCCTTAGGTGATCTCGGCCTGACCCAACCATACTCCATGGAGAGTCAAGAGTGTCAAGAAAAAGCCGCAATTATTGGTTCCGGCCCGGCTGGACTCGCGGCTGCGGTTTTTCTCGCCCGATCCGGGGTTAAAGTCACAATTTTTGAGCAGTCCGAAGCTCCTGGCGGCCTTCTCCGCTACGGGATTCCGGCCTATCGGCTACCGCGCCGGATTCTGGAGAAAGAGATCAAAAATATTGTCGAAAGCTACAGTATTGATCTTCGCTGCAACCACAAAATTAAATCAACTGATCTCGATAATTTAAGAAAAGAGTATGATGCAGTAATTGCGGCACCGGGACTTACTCAATCAAGCATACCGGAAACCTGGCCGGAAACGCCGACGGTTAAAGGAGCTTTAGAGCTTTTAGCGGCAATCAGCCGGGATGAGCCGATCCCGGGACAGGATTTTGTGATTATCGGCGGCGGCAACGCGGCCTTAGATACAGCCCGGTCGCTCAAACGGCTGGGAAAAACCGTACAGATCATCTATCGCCGAACCATAGATGAGATGCCGGCCTACCCTGATGAGATCATAGAGGCACAATCAGAGGGTCTGCTGCTCCGGGAAGAGACCGTTATTGAAGAGATTATTGATAATGGCAGAGATCTTTCTCTTAATCTCCACCGGAGCCGAAAAAATGGCGACCGCATCGAAGCCGGAGATTTTATTGAAACTATAACCACAGACTTCCTGATTGCGGCTACAGGCCAGGAAAGCAGTGGTGATTTTCTGAATTGTAATCCGGAGTTATTGAAAGCCGGGGATTTTGCCCATGGTGCCGCCTCGGTTGCAGAAGCTTTAGCCTCGGGCCGGAAAGCTGCAGAAACAACTCTGCGAAAATTTGGTCGGTTACCGGATGATAGCATCACTGATCAAGAGACCCAAAACCTGCCTCCTATCACTTTCGCTGCACTCCATCTTAACTACTACTCGAAAAAACCGGCCCTGAAAATACCGCAGCTTGATGAACAAACCCGGTCCGATAATTTTTCTGAAATTCATTTAGGTTTAAGCCTTGAACAACTTGAGATTGAGGCTGAACGCTGTTTTCACTGCGGCAGCTGCACCACCTGCGGCATCTGCTGGTTCTTCTGTCCCGATGTCGCGATTGCGATTAACCGGGAGAGCGACAATGCAGAATCACAAATACTTTTTGATTACGACCATTGCAAGGGCTGCGGCCAGTGTGCCGAAGTCTGCCCGCGCGGCGTAATCGAGATGGAGGAGGATCTTTAAGATGGAAAAACCGGCAATCCTTCTCGGCAGCGAGGCCGTCGCCCATGGCGTCAAACTCTGTCGCCCGCAGGTGATCTCGGCCTACCCGATCACCCCCCAGACCCATATCATCGAAACCCTCTCCGAAATGGTTGACAGTGGTGAACTTAAGAGCCAGTATATCAAGGTCGAATCGGAGATGTCGGCAATTGCCGCCGTTTTAGGATCGGTTTCGGCCGGCAGCCGCTCATTTACGGCCAGCAGTTCCCAGGGCCTAGCGATGATGCATGAAATTCTCCACTGGTACGCCGGCGCCCGGCTGCCGCTGGTTTTAGTTAATGCCAACCGCGCCTTAGGCGGTCCCTGGAATATCTGGAGTGATCAAAGTGACAGTTTTTCGCAACGTGATACCGGCTGGCTCCAGATATATTGTGAGACCTCACAGGAGGCCCTCGATACCATCATTATGGCCTACAAAGCGAGTGAGCAGTTAATGTTGCCGATTATGGTCATGATCGACGGTTTCATTCTTTCTCATACTATGGAACGACTTATGATTCCAACACCAAAGATGGTTGATGATTTTCTACCGCCTTATAAAGCCCCCTACCAGCTTGATCCTGAAAACCCCCTGACATTCGGCGCCGGGGCTCATCCCGATCTCTTTTATGAGCTGAAAAAAGCCTATTCCGAAACCATGACTGAAGCTCTAACCCTGATCGATCAATGTCAGGCTGAATTTGCCCAAAAATTCAACCGCCATTACGATGTCATAATGCACTGTCAGGAGGGCGATAAAGATAGTGATACTGCGGTTATCTGCTGCGGCGCCATGACCGGTACCGCCCGGGTTGCAAGTGAGATGCTAAATGAAAACGGCACATCTGTCGATCTGTTCAAGCTCCGCCTGCTGCGACCCTTTCCTAAAACCGCACTGATTACGGCCTTAAAAAACAAAAAAAGGGTCATCGTCTTGAACCGGGCCTGCTCCTACGGGGTCGGCGGCACGTTGAGCCAGGAGATTCGTACGGCCCTCTACGATCTACCTGAACACCCTATCGTCAACGATGTCATGATAAGTTTAGGCGGCAAAGAGGTCTTTCCCGAAACCATTGTCAAAATTGTCAATGACCGGGAGCAGTTATCAGCAACCGAACCTAACTGGCTTTAGTGCCTTAT
>JAOZQE010000003.1:28461-55573 GCA_029932385.1 bacterium
TCAATGACCGGGAGCAGTTATCAGCAACCGAACCTAACTGGCTTTAGTGCCTTATCAGTGAGACCATAATGACAAATAACAATAGACCAGCGACAGGAAAAAATCATTTTACTGACGATACCAACTGGCAGATAACCAACGCCGAACTTATGGAGAGCGGCCACATGGCCTGCCCCGGCTGCGGCGCCTCTTTAAGTATGCGTCATGTCTTGAAGATTTTAGGGCCGGAAACGATTGTCGTAATGCCGGCCTGCTGCTGGGCGATTATTGCCGGCGGCCAGCCGACCACTGCCCTCTCGGTTCCGTTGCTGCATACTCCGTTCGCGGTCGCCGCGGCCGCAGCCAGTGGCGTCAGACAGGCCCTGACGGCCCAGAAAAAAGAGCATATTCAGATATTAACCTGGGCCGGTGATGGCGGCACTTTTGACATTGGTCTCCAGGGAATCTCCGGAGCGGCGGAACGTCATGAAGATATGATCTATATCTGCTACGATAACGAAGCTTATATGAATACCGGCATTCAGCAATCATCCGCAACCCCGCACGGGGCCTGGACGACAACCACACCGGGGGGCAAAGATTTCAAGTACAGTAAAAAAGATATCCTGGCAATCATCAAAGCCCACAACCCCGGTTATCTCGCGAGTGCCACCATCGCCTATCCAGATGATTTTTATGCCAAGATCGAAAAAGCCAAAGCGGCCCGCGGTTTTCGCTTTATCCACCTTTTAGCCGCCTGCCCTTCAGGCTGGAAGATTGACTCGCAGAATGCCCTGGAAGTTACCCGCCTGGCCGTCGAAAGCGGCGTTTTTCCACTGGTTGAAATGAATAATGAGGGTGCAATAGAAAAAACTTACGAACCTGAAAACCCAATTTCAGTCAAAGAGTATTTAGCAACCCAGGGACGATTCAAAAAAATAACCGCCGAAGAGACTGAAATCTGGCAGAATGAAATCAGCTAAAACCCCGTTAACACTTGTGAAGAAGGTACGAAGCAAAACTCGTTTTTTTCTTCCATTTAGATGTCAACTATAGTAATGGGGTTACTCAACTCTTTAAGCAAACAAAGATAATCTTATAACTCAAGGATAGAACCGTGAATTTTCTTAAAAAGATATCTCAATTCATTGATACTCTAAATGAAAAAACCGGCCTCTTTGCGGCCTGGCTTACAACTTTCATGGTGATCACAGTGGTCTACGACGTGGTCATGCGCTATGGTTTTAAAAAAGGTAATATTGCCGTCCAGGAGATGGAGTGGCATATTTTTGCCGTCGTTTTCCTGATCGGGGCCGCCTATGCCTTAAAGAAAGATGCTCACGTCCGGGTTGATATCCTTTACACTAAGTTCAGCAGAAAAAAAAGAGCCTGGATCGATCTCATGGGAACTTTTATCTTTCTGATTCCCTTCTCCATAATGGTCATCTACTCGACCAGAAATTTTATTGAAAGTTCCTGGGCGGTACGTGAAGTCTCACCTGACCCCGGCGGCCTGCCTTGTCGTTACATTTTAAAAGCGATGATACCGGCCGGATTTGTTCTGCTGATTCTCCAGGGTATTTCACAGGCGATTAAAAATTTCCTCGTCATTATTGGAAAAGAGAACGAGGTGAGCCAATGATAGATTTTTTCTACGGCCACCTAGCCATGATCATGTTCTGCACCGTCTTTGTCTTACTGCTGTTGGGCTATCCGGTGGCTTTTACTATCGGCGGCACGGCTATGATTTTCGGCCTCATCGGTTTCGGCCCGGGCTTCTTCGGCCTCCTGCCTTTGCGCATCTGGGGCACGATGTCGAACTTTGTTCTCCTCGCGGTCCCGTTATTTATCTACATGGGGGTCATGCTTGAACGCTCGGGACTGGCGGAAGAGCTGCTGGAAACCATGGGTTTAGTCTTCGCCAAAATCCGCGGTGGCCTTGCTATATCTGTAGTTATAGTCGGCGCCCTGCTCGGGGCTTCAACCGGCATCGTCGGCGCTACGGTCGTAACCATGGGTCTTTTATCCCTGCCGACTATGATTAAACGGGGTTATTCCAAAACTTTAGCCACCGGCACTGTGGCGGCTTCCGGAACTCTGGGACAGATCATTCCTCCCAGTATTGTCCTAGTTCTTTTAGGCGATATCATGAGCGTCCCGATCGGTGACCTCTTTGTCGGCGCCCTGATTCCCGGCCTGATTCTGGTTTTTCTCTATATCATCTACATTTCAATCATGGCCTACGTCAAACCGGAATCGGCCCCACAAATCCCTCAGGAAGAGCTTGACAATATAAGTAAAAGTGAAATGCGAAAAATGGTTTTTACTTGTCTGATACCGCCGCTTTTTCTTATATGCTCCGTCTTGGGAACCATCTTCGCCGGCATTGCCTCGCCGACTGAAGCCGCAGCCTTAGGCGCGGTTGGTGCCACGATACTAACCGTCGCCAAAGGCAGATTTAACCTTAAGACCGCTATGGAAGTCATGACCAGCACCACCAAACTTACCTGCATGGTTTTCATCATCCTGATCGGAGCCACGACTTTAGGCCTGGTCTTCAGGGGCTTAGGCGGTGACACTGCAGTTCAGATATTGATTACTGGGCTGCCTTACGGTAAATGGGGCATCCTCGCCATTTTCATGGGGGTTATCTTTGTCGCCGGTTTCTTTCTCGATTTTTTTGAGATTGTCTTTATCTTCGTCCCGATTCTTGCTCCAATCATGGTCAAGATCGGAGTCGAACCGCTCTGGCTGGCAGTTCTGATTGCCGTCAACCTGCAGACCTCATTCCTGACGCCACCGTTCGGTTTTTCACTCTTCTATCTTAAGGGAGTCGCTCCGGAAGGTGTGGAAACCACCGATATTTACAAGGGAATTATTCCTTTTGTCATGATTCAGGTTGTCGCCATGGCAATTTTATGTTTTTTCCCGGAAGTTGTTACCTGGCTGCCGCAGGTTGTTCTGGGAAATTAAATCTAATCAATATGACCAAATGTGAAAAGGCCGTTCCGAATTCAATCGGAACGGCCTTTTTTGATTCTATGTTCTCCTGCCGTTAATTCGACAGGAAACTATCTCTTAGAGATGTTTCAGCTTGGCATAACGCTCTTCTGAAATTGCATTCCATTTCTCATAATCTTTCTGGAAAGCCCGGTAGGAGTCACAAACCTTCTTCGTAAAAGGGTCAGCCGCCGATAACTCATCCAGCAGTTCCGCACTGTATTTCTTCAATTGTGCCATAACCGGATCCGGAAATGTCCGCAGCTTGACATGGTGCTTTTCAACCAGATCGACCAGATATTTCTCGTTCTTGGCTTCAAACTCACAGAGTGACCACATATTCGATTTGTAACAGGCAGCGTCAATAATCGCCTGCAGGTCTTTCGGCAGAGCTTCATACTTCTTCTTATTAACCATGCACTCTAAAGTTGTTCCCGGTTCATGCCAACCCGGTGAATAGTAGTATTTAGCAGCTTTATAAAAACCCATCTTGCTGTCATGATAAGGACCAACCCACTCTGTCGCATCGATAACCCCACGATCAAGGTTAGTAAAAAGCTCACCCCCGGCAACCAGAACCGCGTTACCGCCGGCTTTTTTCAGAACCTTGCCGCCAAGACCCGGAATCCGCATCTTCAGACCTTTAAGATCATCTATAGTGTTAATCTCTTTGTTAAACCAGCCGCCCATCTGCACACCAGTGTTACCGGCGGGCCAGGCTTTTAGATTAAATCTGGCATAAAGCTCATCCCAGAGTTGCTGCCCGCCTCCAGCTATAAGCCAGGAATTCATACCTTGAGCATTGAGACCAAAAGGAACTGCGGAGAAAAACTGGGTTGCAGCATGTTTACCAGCCCAATAGTAGGCAGCCCCATGGCCCATCTCAACCGTACCGGAACTGACGGCATCAAAAACCTGCAGCGGCGGCACCAGTTCACCACCACCATAGACGGTAATATTAAGACGACCGTCGCTCATCTCTTTGATCCATTCAGCTGTCATGTCGGCAACTTCACCTAAAACCGGGAAATGCGGTGGCCAGGTGGTGACCATCTTCCAGTTGTAAACCTTCTTGGAGGCCCGGGCCTTACGCGGCTTCAAAGCCATTCCGGCAGCTCCTAAACCAACCGCACCAACACCAACTTTTTTGAGAACATCACGTCTTTTCATGTTTTTAAGCCTCCCTGTCTAAAAATTAGATTATCAACACTGCCTAAAACAACATTTTAACGAAGACTAACAGTAAACCCAGAAAGGCACATCTGTCAAGTAGAAATCCAATCTGGGCACTTTAGTAAATAACTAAAATTGAGGTTGATCTATTTACATGGCCCAACTCCGTACTCCCCATGTCGATTCCTCCGACCCATCACAACTCCGGATATTATTGTGAAGGGGAAATCAAATCTCGACCGAAACGATTATCCCCGGCCGTGCCCCGTAAGAGACCGCACTCAATGAATAACCAAATCTGGCCAATGACAGGAACTATGTTTATCAGCATCCACCATCCGGACTTGTCTCGATCATGCCAGCGTTTAACTTGTACGGCTAATCCGATCCACAACACAATAACAAAATTTATACCAGTTACCAAAACCGGGCCGGCAGTCATTGGGTAATCCGGACCATATGGACCCATGAATTGTTGGAAGAGACTTCCCCACACTGCCAGGATTAATGTAACCACCCAGTACGGAAGGCGGTTGATACGCCCGCGAAATGAAAATAAGAGTGATTTCAGATTCATGATGATCTCCGTTGGTAAGTTTCGCCTTTTTCAATTCCAGCCGACCCTTTATGATTAACTCTTATTTCAGGGCCGACTAAATACGCACAGATATGTGTGTTATAACACCAAAAAATAAGACGGGCGGAACCTTATGCTCTGCCCGGATATAACTTTAATAGAAAGATGAGTATGTTTGAATATCAGGAAAAGAGACGGGCTGTATTCTCACCGCAAATCATACGCAGCTGTTTTTCATCGAGCCCGGCTTCCTGCATATCTTTGAAATAACGACGGGGCCGCAGCAGCGGGAAGTCACTGCCGAAAAGAATCCGGTCGAAACCGGCCATTTCGCCGCCTAAACGGTAGATATCATTTTTGAAGAGATAGGGACAGGCGGCGGTGTCGTAATAGAGATTACGAGTAACTTCAGCCACCTCTTTTTTCAGGAGATGATAGAAAGGAAAACCGCCACCCATGTGGGCGAAGATAGTTGGCACATCACCATATAATTTAAGAAAATTATAGAGATTATGCAGACTGACATCGGCCTTGCCCGGATATTCATGACCAACCGGTTCATTGGTATGGAGCATCAGCAGCTTTTTGTGCTGCCGTAAAACTTCAATCACCGGTGCAAATTCGGCGACCACTTTTTCACTGAAACCTTCAACGTAAAAGGCAAGTTCACCAACACCATGCAGACCCTGTTGAATACATCTTGCGCTCTCTTTTGCGGCCGCCTCGGGGTCGGAAAAAGCAAAACAGGCCAACCCGAAAAGTTTATCGGAATGCTGTTTAACCGCATCAATCACATAATCATTACAGAGTTTGGCAATACCGAGATCACGCCAGGGAAAACCAAAGACCACGGATTTATCAACCCCGTCTTCGGCCATGGTTGTCAATAACTCATCAACCCCGACCAGACGCGATTTAGGGGATGCGTAGAGGAGTTTAAAATCGGGCTCACCGGCAAAAAATTTTTCCCGGTTTTCACGAATCTCAGGCGGAAAAATATGAACATGGACATCAATTTTCATAATTTATTACCTGTTTGCCGGCGTCTGTTGGTAGCGACCGTAAGCGGCTGGTGGCGGGGGCGCAATTGCGGGGGTAAAACTTTCAATTAAAGTACCCAGGGATTGACCTGAGAAAAGAGATGTCAACCTGAGCTGTACTTTACTGCGATTACCCGGCATCAGAATATCCGGCTGTACGATTAAACCATAGCGTCCCTGCTCACGGCATTTTTCCAACAGGAAAGCCACAGTCTTTTGATTAGACCCCTGCAGATTGAAGACCTCAATTCCGGGAAAAGTCTTGAGCATTCGGGCGATTGCCACTGTCGCCTGAGCTGAAAATTGCGGATAAGGAGTCAGATTCTTGACCGGGGTGATATAGAGCTGCACCGGAGTTGGCAGAAATATCCGATCACCGGCAGCAAGTTTTTCCGAACCCGGATTCACATAAGCCAGATTCACATGACCGGCGACCTCACTGACAGTCACTGATCCGCGAAAAATCAGGGTCGGTTCAGCTTGAATAGTCTCCTCAATCACAGATCCGTCTGCGGGTGGTGGCGGTGCCGCCGAGTTATCCCCTGAATTGGCAAAAACCATGAGTTCAGCACCATAAGCGGGTACCAGGTCATCATCAAATTCAATAATAACTTCATCTTTATCCGGCAACAAAGCCACGATTTCACCCCGGGCGGCAATGTTTGCGTAAAGCCTTTCAAAAGCCAGGGCGCAGGCATTATCAAGGGTTGCGGCCGCAGCTGAACCGAGGCCGCCCGCCAGCAGGCTGCAAATCACAACCAAGGTCAGTATGACCCGGCGGGACGCAGTTAATCTAGTCATTGATTGAGTAATTTTAATTCACCTTAAACCGGTATATATGGCTCTAAACCTTTAACACCTTGACAATACGCTCACCCGCTTCATTAAGACGAGCTTCGGAAACTGTCAACGAAATTCTGAAATAGCCCTCTCCAGCGTCACCAAAACCACTGCCGGGCGTAACCACAACTCCGGCTTTTTCCAGAAACATGGTTGAGACCTCAGCTGAAGTCATCCCTTCGGGATTATTAATCCAGAGATAAAAAGTCGCTTGCGGAGCCGTCAGGGTAAAACCGGCTGCAGTCAGAAACTCAACCATCATATCACGACGTTTACGATAGATCTCACACATCTCTCTAACACACTGCTGGTCTGAGCTCAAAGCTGTAATCGCGGCTTCCTGAATCGCCTGGAAAGCACCGGAATCGATATTGGTTTTTACCTTGCCAAGCCCCTGGACAATCTCGCGGTTACCGATCGCAAAACCGATCCGCCAGCCGGTCATATTATAGGTTTTCGAAAGCGAATGAAATTCGATCCCCACCGCTTTGGCCCCGGGAACTTCGAGAAAACTCATCGGTTTAAAGCCGTCATAGGCCAGTTCAGTATACGCGGAATCGTGACAGACAATAATATTGTAACGGGCGGCAAATTCAACTACCTTGGCAAAAAAGTCATAATCGGCAACCGCTCCGGTCGGGTTATTGGGATAGTTGATAAACATTAATTTAGCTTTGCCGGCAATCTCAGATGGGATAGCATCAAGATCGGGAAGAAAACCGTTTTCAGCTTTAAGCGGCATCTTGTAAGGAATACCACCGGCAAAAGTTGTCGCAATCGCGTAAACCGGATAACCGGGATCAGGAACCAGAACATAGTCTCCCGGATCGACAAAGGCTAAAGGCATATGCGCGATACCCTCTTTTGAGCCGATCATTGAAACCACTTCGGTCGCCGGGTCGAATTCAACTCCGAAACGCCGGGCGAACCAGTCGGTCGCGGCCTTCCGGTACGACAGCATCCCGACATACGACGGGTACTGGTGGTTCTCGGCTTTTTCCGCCGCGATTTTTAAAGACTCGACAATATGAGCCGGGGTCGGCATGTCAGGATCACCAACCCCGAGATCGATAACATCAACCCCTTTAGCCTGTACCTCCGCCTTTTTGGCATCGATAGCAGCAAATAGATAGGGCGGCAACTGCTTAATTCTCTCGGCATATTCAACACTAAACGGCTTACTCATCAAGCTCTCCTGTTTTTTCATTCACGGTATAAAGGTATTACAAAAAAGGACACCGCCTTATTCTGACCAGTGTCCCCTGTAAACTTCTGATAAAAGCACTAATGACGAAAAATCTGATTACATCTGATAAATCTCGGCACCATAAGTCTTTATCCACTGACTGCGCAAGACATCTTTGGCCTTCTGAATATCGTCAACCTCAATTATCAATATCGCATCATCACCCTTCAAGGTAATAAACGGATACAAAGTTTCAACATTCACCTGCCCCTCTTTCAAGGCCCGGAGCACCACATTGAGACCGCCCGGATGATCCGGCGCTCCGACCGCGATGACCTCTTTGTTGTTAACCGCAAAACCATTCGCCAGCAGAACATTGTAGGCCTGTTCCGGGGTGTCGACAATAACCTTGAAACGATCCGGATCAAGCTCTGAGCAGGCCATAAAACCTTTAATATTAATCTGCTCTTTCTCTAAAATCTCACAGATCTGATTTAGTCTGCCCGGGGTATTATCAATCGCAATCGAAAGTTGTGTTATAGACATAATAAAAACTCCTGAACCGCTGCCTTAAGCGCATTAACGGCTTAAATATCAACTATTTGAACGTAAAAATTAAGAGAAATACTCAACCCCTTTCAATACGGCCTTGCGGCTGCTTTCAACCAGTGCGGGCTTCTTACCCATCAAAAGGTCGAGGCTGGCGAAGATTGAATCATTATCAGGAACTCCGGCAAGTTTGGCAAAAGCCCCCAGCATAACCATATTTGCTGACCGGCTGTTACCGATCTCAGTCGCTAAATCATTCGCCGGAATTGAAAATACTTCAATATCCAAACGCACCGGAATTTCCTCGGCAACCGAAGAATTATAGAGCAGCTTCCCACCCGGAACCAGACGGTTGATAAAAGCTACGGCCGATGGCTGGTTTAAGGCGACCACAATATCCGGGGCTGATGCCACCGGCGAAGCGATCTCTTCATCAGCAATGGTTAAAGTACAGTTGGCCGTACCGCCCCGCATTGCCGCACCATACGCGGGCAGATAAGTAGCATGAAAGCCCTGAATCATAGCCGCGTTTCCCATTACATTAGCGAGGGTCATAACCCCCTGACCGCCGGAACCGGCGCAAAGCGTCTTGACAATCATCCTTTTTCCTTCCTTTTCTCTTCACGCTTATCGGTCAGCAATCCCGGTTTATACTCTTTCACCATCTCCTCATCGATCCATTTACAGGATTTAACCGGATCCATTTTCCAGTTGGTCGGACAGGGTGAGAGTACCTCAACAATCGAATAACCCAAGCCTTCCTGCTGAGTCTCAAAAGCGTTACGAATCGCTTTCTTGGTTTTTTTAACTCCGGCCGGAGATGAGACCGAAACCCGTTCAGCATAAACAACACCGGGGAATTGAGCCACAATATCAGTAATGTGCAGAGGATAGCCATCAACCTCAGAATTACGCCCGGCCGGTGAAGTGGTGGTACTCTGCCCGATCAGTGAAGTCGGAGCCATCTGACCGCCGGTCATACCGTAAACTGCATTATTAATAAAAACCACGCAGATATTCTCGCCCCGGTTAGCGGAGTGAATAGTCTCGGCTGTGCCGATCGCGGAGAGATCACCGTCACCCTGATAACTGATAACGAACAGTTTGGGATTGGCCCGTTTGGCTCCGGTCGCAATCGCGGTTCCCCGACCATGCGCCGACTCAATAACATCAAAATCGAAATAGTTATAGGCCAGAACCGCACAACCGGCCGGACAGACCAGATAGGCTTTTTTACCGAGATCCATCTCTTCCAGCAGTTCGGCGACAATCCGATGGACAATCCCGTGCCCGCAGCCGGGACAGTAGTGACTGACCACATCTTTCTTGTGATATTCAGGCCATTTATTTATAAGTTCCATTTACATTCTCCGATAGTAGCGATGAATAACCCGGGAAAATTCGATCGGGGTCGGGATGATGCCGCCGGGTCGTCCGTGAAAATCGATAACCACCCGTTCATCTTCTAAAGCAAGTCTGACATCTTCGACCATCTGGCCGGTACTCATCTCAAAAACGAGAAAATTCTTAATTTTCTGAGCCACCTTCTGTAAGATCTTATCCGGAAAAGGAAAGAGCGTAATCGGCCGTATCAGACCAACTTTAAGACCATCTTTACGAGCCCGCTTGATCGCACCTTTAGCAATCCGGGCGGTCGTACCATAAGCTACCACCGCAAACTCCGCATCATCCATCATGTAGAGTTCAAAAAGAGTCTCCTGCTCCGCAATCTCCTTATATTTCCGCACCAGCTTCCAGTTATGACGCTCCATTTCAAGACCATCTAAAATCAAGGATGCCTGATAGCGGCTGGGGCCGTCTCCCCGACCTTTCAAAGCCCAGGGTTTTACGGGAAGATTGGTAACCGGCTCGGGAAAAACTACCGGCTCCTTCATCTGCCCCATCATGCCGTCACCCACCAACAAAATCGGGGTCCGGTATTTATCTGCAAGATCAAAGGCTTTGACCGTTAGATCGGCAAGTTCCTGAACTGATGCCGGAGCTAAAACCGGAGTCCGGTAATCACCGTGGCCACCGCCTCGGGTAGACTGAAAATAGTCACCCTGAGCCGGAGCAATATTACCCAATCCGGGACCACCGCGCATCATATTAACGATCACCGCCGGAAATTCGAAGCCGGACAGGAAAGAGAGTCCTTCCTGCTTCAGACTGACTCCCGGGCTTGATGATGAAGTCATCACCCGGGCTCCGGTTGAGGCGGCCCCGATCACCATATTGATTGCCGCTGTTTCACTCTCGGACTGGAGAAAAACGCCACCATTTTTCCGCATATTCATGGCCATATATTCGCCCAGCTCGTTCTGGGGCGTAATCGGATACCCGAAATAACATCTGCATCCGGCCCGGATCGCCGCTTCAGCGATACAATGGTTGCCACTCATAAAAACCTTATCCACTATACACCTCTATCGCCAGATCAGGACACATCTGAGTACACATCAGACAACCGACACAGGCCTCAGGCTTGACCACCTCGGCCGGGTTGTAACCCATACGATTAAGCTTTGAAGAAGAGGCCAAGACCTCTTTTTTACAAAACTCGATACACAAACCGCAACCTTTGCAGAAATCGCGGCGCACTTTAACTGTAAAGACTTTATCTTTTTTACTCATATTAAATATTCCACTCTCAAACTTGAAGAGTTCCAAAAAAACTATGCTGCCGGGCAGAGATTCGCAACCGACTCTCTATCCGGCAATTGAAGAGCAAAGTCAGATACCAAATGAGCCAGAAAAATTCAAGCTTTATTTACAGCTGCGACCGTAATAGTCTACAAATCATATCCTATTATGTCATTTACAGCAATATCAGCACAAAAAAACAACCTGTCAACCGAAACGACCGGTAATATAATCTTCAGTAAGCTGATGTCGCGGATTGGTAAAGAGCTGACGGGTTGTGGAAACCTCAACCAGATTGCCCAAATGAAAATAGGCGGTACGTTGGGAAATACGCGAGGCCTGCTGCATTGAGTGCGTAACAATAATAATGGTAAACTTCTCCCGGAGTCCAGAAATTAGATCCTCAATTTTAGCTGTGGCAATTGGATCCAGAGCGGAGCAAGGCTCATCCATCAAGATAACTTCAGGACTTACGGCAATCGTCCGGGCAATACAGAGACGCTGCTGCTGCCCCCCGGAGAGCCCGATTCCGAGTTCATCCAGACGATCCTTCACCTCATCCCAGAGACCGGCTCTCCGCAATGAAGTCTCAACAATCTCATCAAGATCATTCTTTTTGGGAGCAAGGCCGTGAATCTTCGGCCCATAGGCTACATTTTCCCAAATTGATTTTGGAAACGGATTGGGTTTCTGAAAAACCATCCCCACCCGGGCCCGCAGAAGCACAACATCAACATCTGTCCGATTAATATCTTCACCGTCAAGCAGAATAGAGCCCGTAACCCGGCATGAATCAATCGTATCATTCATGCGATTAAGACAGCGAAGAAACGTCGATTTACCACAACCCGAAGGTCCGATCATGGCAATTACTTCATTACTGCCAATATCAAGCGAAACCTTATTGATTGCTGCTTTTTGACCATAAAAGACATCTATCTCACGACAACTTATGCGCGAATTTTCCAGAAAAGGCTCACCCACAGTCTGCCGGATGCCATCCGCGTCCGGCAACTTACTCTCCGTTGCAGTATTCTCATAAAACTGCTTTTTCAGCATCATATTCATCTATTTTTCCCGAAAATCAGACGGGCTTAAAATAGGTTTAAGCTCGGTTGCAACCTTTCGATAATATTCACGTTCGGAGGACGGCATCGGAATCAGACCGCGATCACTCAAGTAACCGTCTTCACCATACGCTTTTTCACTGGTAAATTCCGCCAGATAACCCTTAATCCCAGGGATCAAACCGATATGCGCTTTTTTGACATAGAAAAATAGCGGCCTTGAGACCGGATATTTTCCGGCAGCGATATTTTCGAATGTCGGTTCGACGTCATCGATCAGGGAACCCTGAATTCTATCACTGTTCTGATCAAGATAACTAAAACCGAAAATACCCAATGATTCCGAGTCAGCCAGTAGTTTCTGCACAATCAGGTTGTCATTTTCACCGGCTTCAACATAAGCCCCATCTTCACGGATTGTATGGGCAATCACCTTGAATTTAGATTTATCTTTTTTCTTTAAGGCTCTCAGCCAGGGAAAAGTCCGGGCCCCACCCGCCATTGCCAACTCAACAAAAGCGTCACGAGTTCCGGAAGTCGGCGGCGGCCCCAGAACCCGGATTTTAGTTGGCGGAAGTTTGGGATTAACCTCATGCCAGGTTTTGTAGGGATTTTCAATGACGGTGAGACTGCCGTCCGGATTCGGAATTTCTCTCGCCAGCCCTAAAAAAAGATCGCGACAACTCAATTTGAACCGGGGAGCAGATTTTGCGTTTGCGATGACAATGCCATCATAACCGATTTTAATTTCAACAATCTCCCGCACGCCATTTTTCTGACATCGTTCAAATTCAGATTTCTTTATCCGGCGTGAAGCATTGGTGATATCCGGAGTTTTAACACCGGCCTTCGCGGAAAAAAGCTTCAGACCGCCGCCGGATCCGGTGGACTCTATTTTCGGGGTCTTAAATTCGGTTGTTTTACCAAACTTTTCAGCTACTACAGTTGCAAACGGATATACCGTTGAAGATCCAACAATCGCAATATAATCCCGTAACGATCCCGCCCGGCTCATTGCCGCCGGTAACATCAGCATGGTTATAGCTAAAACCATCAACATAATTTTCTTCATTCTTTTCTCCAAATAGTTTTTTGTTCATTACCCGTTATTTTTTAACCGGGTTTAAAACTACCAGCGCCGTTCAAATTTGCGACGCAAGTAGACTGCTGAAGCGTTCATCAAAACCAGGAATACCAGGAGCACAATTATTGCCGCCGAGGTTCTTTCCGTAAAAGCCCGTTCGGGGCTGTCCGCCCAGAGATAGATCTGTACCGGCAAAACGGTGGCGGCGGAATTAAAACTTTTCGGGATATCAACAATAAAAGCCACCATCCCGATCATCAACAGGGGGGCCGTCTCTCCCAGGGCCCGGGCCATACCGATAATAGTTCCGGTCAGCATCCCCGGCAGGGCCAAGGGTAAAACATGATGAAACACAACCTGCACCGGAGATGCGCCTAGACCCAATGCCGCCTCCCGAATAGAGGGCGGCACCGCTTTAATTGCGGCCCGGCTCGAAATAATGATGGTCGGCAGAGTCATCAAGGTCAAAACCAGCCCACCGACTAAAGGGGCGGAACGGGGCAGACCGAAGAAATTTATAAAAATACCGAGCCCTAAAAGCCCGAAAATAATTGACGGGACCGCAGCCAGATTGTTGATATTAACTTCCAGAAAATCACTGAATCGTCCTTTTTTAAGAAACTCTTCAAGATAAATTGCGGCGCCAATACCGATTGGAAATGAAAACATCAGGGTAATCAGCAGAGTTAAAACAGTACCGCTCAAAGCCCCTAAAATACCGGACAATTCCGGATCACGAGAGTCACCACTGGTAAAAAAAGTTAAGTTAAACCTGCGGCGCAAACGCCCATCCTGTTCCAGTTTTTCAATCCAGTAAAGCTGCTGCTGATTAAAACGCCCAGTCGGGTTCCTGGCAATATTTCCCTTCATCAACATGTCAAGTTCATCATCAGCTATCAGCCAGAGATCCTGTGTAGTCCCGATAAGTTTATGGTTTCGCAAAACTTGTTTTCGCAGTTCGTATGCGGCACCGTCACTGACCAGTTTATAGAGGGATTTTTTACTGCGGCGGCCTTTAACCCCGGGGAACAGAGCCCGACAGCTGCTTTTCAATAAAGCATTAAAATCAGCGGTTTCGAGATTTTCAAGGGGCAGCAGCTCAGGATCAAAAAAAACCGCGAGTTTGATCTGGGTCTGTAAGAAGGCCGGTAATCCCTTATGCATAATATCAGCAAAAAGAATCACGAGAAAAAACAGGCTTAAACCGATTGCGCAAACCCCGAACCGGCGAAAACATTTTTCGGCCCGATAGCGCCGACTCAGGCCGCTGTGAACCCTGTCGGTTACAGAATGCAAATTATACTTTTTCTTTTCAGTCATACTGTTCACGATATTTTTTAACTATTTGCAAAGCGACAATGTTAAGTATCAGGGTAACGATAAAAAGCAGCAAGCCAAGCGCAAATGCGGCCAGAGTTTTTGCACTGTCAAACTCCTGATCACCAACCAGCAGGGTTACAATCTGAACCGTAACCGTAGTTACAGCTTCAAGAGGGTTAGCGGTTAAATTGGCACTTAATCCGGCCGCCATCACCACAATCATCGTCTCCCCTACAGCCCGGGAAACAGCCAGTAAAATTCCACTGACAATCCCGGGCAAAGCTGCGGGAAGCACTACCTTGCGAATCGTTTCAGAATGAGTTGCCCCTAAACCGTATGATCCCTCACGCAGAGACTGCGGCACCGCATTGATCACATCATCTGCAATCGATGAAATAAACGGGATAATCATCACTCCCATGACCAGGCCCGCCACCAGAGCACTTTCAGAAGCAATGTCAAGACCCAGAAACCGACCAAGGCCGCGCAGCATCGGGGCCACAGTCAAAGCAGCGAAGAAGCCGTAAACCACCGTGGGAATACCGGCTAAAATTTCCAGCAACGGCTTGACCACGGCCCGGAATCTACGGGTTGCATATTCAGAGAGAAAGATAGCCGACATTAACCCTAACGGCACAGAAACCAGCATTGCAATCATTGCAATCATTAAGGTCCCGGCAAAAACCGGCACCGCCCCGAAAGCTCCGGAGGAACCAACCTGATCGACCCGAATCGCGGTCTGCGGACTCCACTTCAGACCCAGAACAAAGTCCGACAAAGGTACTTTATGGAAAAAATGCAGGGCCTCAAAAACCACCGACAACACGATGCCGACAGTGGTCAGTACGGCCACAAAAGCACAAGCCGCCAGCAAACATCTGATGACCTTCTCTACCGGTTTTCGTGGAACCTTGATTCCTGATCCGCAAAACGTCATCATCAAAACAACCGAAACTCCGGTTCAAATTACAAAATAAAATCCGGACAGATGCGTAAAAATTACTTAGCGGGTCATCTGCTCGTCTCCTCAATCGATTCGCGAGAGAAGATAACGGACAAACGTTAAGCGAATATAAAGACACTATTTTTTTGAAGCTATGGATCTCGCAGCGGAAAAGAATAATTGCGAAAGGAAGTTATGGAGGGTACTAATAAGATGCCGCTATCATTGATGTAACCGGAGAACCGGATCGGGCCATTTATTTTTTACAAATTCATTAATTCGACAAATTCCAGAAAAGCTTTGTCTGCAACGCTTTTCCGGAACTTGTCACTCTTTATCCATAAATATTTCCGGCTGATGCCGGATGACTTCGCCTTCAACCATGTAAACTACATCCTCACATATATTGGTGGCGAGATCGGCAATTCTCTCCAGGTGGCGGGAGCTGGACAAAAGGTGTAAAGCCCTTTTCAGGATCAACGGGTCCTTAAACATCTCTCGCTGAATCACTTTATAGAGGTTATAATTGGCGTCATCAACCAGATCATCCATGGCAATGATACGGCGCGCCAAGGTTGGATCGCGATTGGTGAGGGCATCGAGACTGCCGGCCAGCATCACCTTGACATCGGTGATCATTCCGGGAAGATCCACGGCAAACGGCAGCCGCTCCCGCCGACCCAGATAGAGAGCCCTCTCGGCGATGTTAACCGCCAGATCACCAACTCGTTCGAGGTCATTATTAACCTTGAGTACAGTGATGACAAATCGTAAATCGGCGGCCACCGGCTGATAGAGTGCCATTATCTTCAGGCACTCCTCCTCAATCCGCACTTCAGTATCATTAATGAGATAATCATTGTCTATTACCTCTTGCGCCAACTCCGGCTTCCGGTCAGTCAAGGCCACCAGAGCTTTATCCGTGGCAGCTTCAACCATTGCCGCAATCTGCAATATCTCTTTTTTGAGCTGCTGAAGTTCGTTCTGAAGATGTTTAGGCATAGTCTTAATAAATTCCCATTTTATGCTGATTGTTTGTCCAAAGGGTAACTATTCAACCAAATTGTGTTCCGGGTCCGGTAGAGGCTTTGCTCCGCGTTGGCGTTAAGATTTCTGTTTTTCCAGAGGAAAAATAATTCTGAAAGTTGTACCCCGGCCGGGTTGACTGTCAACCTCTATCCGGCCATGGTGGGCAAGAACAATATGACGAACAATCGCAAGTCCTAAACCGGTACCGCCCAATTCCCGGGAACGGGCTTTGTCGACCCGATAAAAACGTTCAAAAATACGCTCTCTATCCTGCGGCGCAATCCCGATGCCGGTATCCTTTACCTCAATCACAATCTCGTTTGCAAGCTGCCGCAACGACACGGTCACCCGGCCACCGGCGGACGTATATTTAACCGCGTTATCCAAAACATTGGTAATGGCCTGAGCAATGAATTCAGCATCACTGAGAATCTCCACTTCAGCGGCGAAATCTCCAAACTCAAGGGTTATACCCTTACCTTCCGCGAGCGGCGCTAAACCTTTAACAGAATCACTGACAACCGTTCCCAGATCAACCATTTCGTTCAAAATCAACGGTTCTGACTGACTCTCAAAACGTGACAGAGCCATCAGGTCAACCACGATTGCCGACAGGCGCAGTGCCTGCTTCGCAATTTTGTTCAAAAACGAGAGACGTATACTTTCAGACATTTGGGCCGAATCATCAATCATGGTCTCGACCAGTGCCCGAATCGCGGTGATCGGAGTTTTCAGCTCATGCGACGCGTTGCTGACAAAATCACGGCGCACAGTCTCAAGCCGCCGCAGCTCAGAAATATCAAACAGCACCACCATCGCCCCGGCCTGCAGTTCGTCATCACCAGAAGACAGGGGTACCGCGTGCATCTCAATCACCCGACCGGAAATTCCATAGGAGATATTCATACTCCGCTTGATCTCACACCCTTGTTGGCTGGCATCGTTAAGAATAGAACACAACTCCCGCAGCCGTGTAATCTCCCAAACCCGTTTGCCGATACTTGCCGCCGCATCGATCTGGAGCATGGCTGCCGCAGCCTGATTGATATGAATCACCAGATCATTCCGGTCCACCGCAATAACCCCTTCCCGCATCCCGGTAAGGATAGCATTCAGTTTACTGCGATCGGTATTGATGATTTCAATCCGGGCTCGCGATTTCACAGCCATCAGATTGAAAGCCTGAACCAAACGCCCGATCTCATCGCGACGATTTGATTTCAAAGAGATACTGAAATCACCGGCCGCCATGGCTTCAGCCATGCCGGTCAGCTGCAGCAGAGGTTTTATAAAATGCCGGGCCAGAAAAAATCCGAGGATCAGGGTCAATAGAGTAATAATAGCAATTCCGAAAATAATCATTTTCCGACTGTCGCTGATTCTCTGGTTAATCAGGGTCAGGGGCAGGGCGGCACGAACATAACCCAACAGTTTGTCCTGCACCCGTACGGACCGAGCCAGATACATCATCCTGGTTTTCAAGGTATCACTGTAACGGGTAGTGATCCCGAAATCGTGATAGATGGATTCCTGAATCTCCGGACGCAGAAGATGATTATTCATAGAGTGCGGATCTTTATCAGAATCTGCAAGGACCAATCCCGCCACAGTTATCACCGTAAAACGAGTTCGAGTATCTTTACCGAGAGCTTTAACCAGCTCATCACCGTCAGCCATCCGGCCACTCTCTAAAATTGGCCGGCTCAAACGGCTCAGCATCTGTGTCCGCACATCCAGTGCCCGGCGCACGTCTCCCAGCGTACGCTTTTCAATAACCCCACTGACAACGACACTGACTATCACTGCGGCAATCACAATAACCACAACAAATACGGCATAAATTTTCCACAATATGCGTGAACGCAGTAGCACCATAACTTTTATCTCACTCGCCTCAATCTCGGAATCGGTAACCAATCCCGCGAATAGTTTCAATTATCTTACGCTCACGACCAATCTTTTTCCGGATTGCCTGAATATGCACATCGATATTACGGTCAACAACAAAGCTGTCCTCTCCCATAACCCGACTCAAGAGATGATCCCGGGTAAAAACCCGGCCGGCATTCAAGGCCAGGAAATAGAGCAGTTTCAATTCAGTCGCTGTAAACGAGGATACAGGTTCTCCATCAACGAAAACCGTATGCCGCTCAATATCGACAGTTATCCCGTTACGCTCAATACAGTTATGGTCAAGTTCAGTCAGCAGCACCCGACCCCGCCGCAAAACTGCTTTGACCCGGGCGATTAACTCTTTCGGACTGAATGGTTTAGTTACATAATCATCCGCCCCCAGTTCCAGGCCGGCAACAATATCACTCTCCTCACCCTTTGCCGTTACCATTATAATTGGAATAGTGGCAGTGATATTGTCATTTTTAAGTTCTTTACATATTGACAGACCGTCAAGACCGGGAAGCATCAAATCCAGGAGTACCAGATCGGGCTTTTTATTCTGAATCAACTTGAGAGCATACCGGCCGTCCGCTGCCCCCCAGACAACAAAACCTTCACGCTCAAAGTTGTAGACTAAAACCTCACGGATATCAGTTTCATCTTCGACTACGACTATTTTTTCTGAAACCATAAGAAACTTCCTGAATTCTCGGTTAAAATAAAACCCACCTTACTAAACATTATAATTTTGTGAAACTCTATCTTATTTACCGCAAGAAATCAAATAACAGTAAATTGTTAAGATTTGATAAAGGAGGTATTTTTCTTTTAAAAACAAAAGACCAGGCTTTCACAAACCCGGTCTTTTGTTTTTAACTTTCAATCTCTGAAAAACTATCAATTTACATTGTTTCTAATCCAGTCAACAGTTTCAACCACCGGGCTGCCGGGCGTAAAGATGGCTTTAATACCGGCTTTTTTAAGCACCGGAATATCATCTTCAGGGATAATGCCACCGCCGAAAACCGGGATATCCTCGGCTCCCTTCTCCGTCAGCAATTCGATGATCCGGGGGAACAGATACATGTGAGCCCCGGCCAGACTGCTGATGCCGATGACGTTAACATCCTCCTGAATAGCCGTGGCTACAATCTCTTCCGGAGTCTGATGAAGCCCGGTATAGACAACTTCAAATCCTGCATCCCGTAAACCTCTGGCAATAATCTTCGCCCCCCGATCATGGCCGTCGAGTCCGGGTTTCGCAATCAAGACTTTAATTTTACTCTCACTCATCGTTTATAACCTCTTTAGTGAAAGCTGTAAACTATAAGTCTCCCTATAACTTACAGCTTATAGCTTATAGCTAAATTAAAACATTCCCGGATCAGTATAACGACCGTAAACCTTGCGCCAGCAGTCGCAGATCTCCTGCACGGAAACGTATGACTTAACTGCTTCGACCAGGTGCGGCATCAGGTTGTCGGTGCCACGCGAGGCGGTTTCAATCGCATTAAGGCAGGCCTCAACTTTAGCTGAATCACGCTCTTCCTTGATCTTAGCCAGACGCTGGCGCTGACGTTTTTCCACTATCGGATCGATAGTCAGAAGATCAACCTTTAAGGTCTCATCCATCTGATACTTATTAACCCCGACAATTATTTTTTCACCCGCATCCACCTGACTCTGATAATTGAACGCGGCATCGGCAATCTCCTTCTGCGGAAAACCGATATCAATGGCTTTCAAAATGCCGCCCATATCATCAATCTTATCGATATAAGCCATCGCTTTGCTTTCCATTTCATCGGTCAGCGCCTCGACAAAATAGGCGCCCGCCAAGGGATCAATCGTATTCGTCACCCCGATCTCCTCACCGATAATCTGCTGGGTTCTCAAGGCGATGGTTACCGCGTGCTCGGTCGGCAGGGAAAGAGTTTCATCAAGAGAATTGGTATGCAGGGACTGGGTTCCGCCGAGAACCGACGAAAGTGCCTGATAAGCAGTTCTGACGACATTGTTATAGGGCTGCTGGGCGGTCAGTGAACAACCCGCCGTCTGCGTATGAAAGCGGAGGAGCATCGATTTCGGATCTTTAGCACCAAAACGATCCCGCATGATCCGGGCCCACATCCGCCGCGCGGCCCGGTATTTGGCAACCTCTTCAAAAAAATCAACATGGGCATTGAAAAAGAATGAGAGACGCGGAGCAAAATCGTCAACATCAAGACCCCGCTCGACACAGGCCTGAACATAACCGATACCATCGGCAAGCGTAAAGGCCAGCTCCTGGATTGCGGTCGATCCGGCCTCACGAATATGATAACCACTGATGCTGATCGAGTTCCAGCGCGGCACCTCTTTCGTACAGAATTCAACTGTATCCGTAATGATCCGCATTGAGGGCTCCGGCGGCAGCATAAAAGTCTTCTGCGCGATAAACTCTTTAAGCATATCATTCTGAATCGTGCCGCCGATTTTATCACGACTCACACCCTTATTTTCCGCAGTCGCAATATACATAGCCAGCATAATCGCCGCCGGAGGGTTGATTGTCATCGAAGTCGTGACTTTATCCATCGGGATTTTATCAAACAGAATCTCCATATCGGCCAGGGTGTCGATCGCCACTCCGCATTTTCCAACCTCCCCTAAAGACAGCGGGCTATCGGAATCATAACCCATCAGAGTCGGCATATCGAAAGCGGTACTTAAGCCGGTCTCACCGTGATCCATAAGATAGTGAAAACGGGCATTGGTCTCTTCCGCGCCGCCCATTCCGGCAAACTGCCGCATCGTCCAGAGCCGGCCGCGATGCATACTCGCCTGAACCCCGCGAGTATAAGGAAACTGACCCGGAAAATTCAGATCTTTATCATAATCCAGCTCCCTGATATCCTCGGGAGTGTAAATATTTTTAATCTCTTCGTCAGATATCGTCGAGAAACGTTCAAGCCGTTCCGGAGCTTTTTCAAGCCTTTTAGCCAGAAGTTTATCCCACTCCTGATGGCGCTCAGTAACTCTAGCAACACTCTCTTTGGTAAACATCAAATCTCCTCCAGCGACCCTGACCGATCAGACAACAAGCGGCCAGGCTGACAAACATAAATATAAAGAAGTTAAAAAATTTTACATAAAGGATTACAGGCGACCAAGAATCTGCTGAGCGATAACCAGACGCTGAATCTCGGAAGTGCCCTCGTAAATGGTCGTAACCCGGGCATCTCGATAGAGCCTTTCGACCGGATATTCAGAGGTATAGCCGTTCCCGCCAAGTACCTGAACCGCCTGATAACAGGCCCGGTTGGCGGCCTCGGAAGCATAAAGTTTAGCCATCGAAGCAGCCGTTGTAAAAGGTTTCTTTTTTTGTTTCAAAAAGGCGGCCTGCATGACCAGCAGCCGTGCGGCTTCAAGTTCGGTATAGGTATCGGCAAAACGCCATTGCAAACCCTGAAAAGTCGCTATCGGCCGCCCGAACTGCACTCTCTCCTTGGCATATTCACTGGCGTAATCGATCGCTTCAAGACCTATTCCCAAGGCCAGTGAGCCGATCCCGATGCGGCCGCCATCAAGCGCCATAAATGCTATTTTAAGTCCGAAGCCCTCTTCACCAAGTAAATTTTCGGCCGGAATCAGACAATCTTCAAAAACTATCTCATTGGTGGCAGAACCTCGCTGCCCCATTTTCTCCTCGGCCCGGCAGACTGAAAATCCGGGAGTATCTTTTTCGACCAGGAAAGCACTGATCCGCTGACTTCGGGACGCCTCTTTATCGGTCACCGCCCAGACAATAAAAACTCCGGCATATTCGGCACTGGTAATAAATATTTTACTGCCATTGAGACGATACTGATCCCCCTCTTTGACGGCTGTAGCCCGCATGCCGCCGGGATCAGAGCCCGCTGTAGACTCAGTCAGACCAAAAGCCCCGGCCGCGTACTCACCATTGCAGATCTTGCTGACATACTTTTTCTTCTGCTCTTCATTACCGAAAGCGCAAATGACCTCGGCTACCATATTGGTCACCGACATGGTCACCGCAGTGGAGGCACAGGCCCGGGCAACTTCGATCATACCCAGACTGTAAGAAACTACTCCAACCTCGGCCCCACCGTAGTTTTCAGGAATATTCATCCCCATAAAACCCAAATCGGCCATCTTTTTGAGGTTACCGAGATCCATCCGGTGTTCCCGATCAAGAATCGCGGCATTGGGTTTAAGCTCACTCAGAGCAAAATCCCGCACCACTTCCTGAATCATCAACTCGTCATCGTTGAGAAAAAAATCCATATCACTCCACCAAACCGAGGATTAGAAAACTACTTAAACTTACTCAAAAATCGGCCAATCGTATATACTAAACCACTGTTTCTGTCAACCAAAATCAGTTAACGTCAGCTGGCAAATTAAGCACCAAAAAAAGATACATGATTCTTCGCGAAACTAATTAAAATGATAAAGTCAGGAACAGGCTTTTGCTATTAATAATCATAAAATACTATATTTTATATAAACAATTTGACATCAGTTGAAAACCGGATTATATTCAAATTAGTAGATAGATTCACAATCACGGGTTTAAGGGGAATGAGTACTGGGTTCAGCAACAGCTTAAATAGACACGGTAACCAGAATGAGTAAAATTGATATTGTAATCCACAAAGATGGATGTGTTGATCTAGAGCTCAGTGAATTTAATGATATGAGTTGCCTGGATGCAACCAGAACCATAGAATACTTGCTGGGAGAGGAGATCTTAAATCGCCGCATTTACAATTCCCGACTCTCAGAAACCATCCCCCATACAAACCAATCGGCAGCAGTTGATGTTGCCACCGTCAAAACCTGAAAAGACTACCCGCCGAAAAGAGATTCAGAATCGCATAAGATTATCTGCGATAACTGCTGCCGGCCCAACGCCTATTTTTTATGAGGACCGTAAATCAACTCCGGATTCAGGTGATATGTCCAGGGCAGACCGTAATATTTCCAGCCCCCGGTAAAACCGCGCCGGCCGTAATGCTGACTGTATTTTTTCATCAGCTCAAGTTCCCTCTTGTCGGCTCCCTTGAACTTGCCACCTTCAAATCCACCGATAACATTAAACACATTTTTAAAACCATTCTCGGCCAGAAAATCACTGGCCGGCACGCTGCGATTGCCACTGCGGCACATGATCAGCAGGGTGTCATCGGCTTTGTAATACTTTTTCATATAGGCCAGAAAATCTGGGTTTTTATAATACTGATAGCGGGTTTTGCTCATCTTTTTACCTCGAAAAGTCCCGCCCTTTTCCACAAACTTGTCACTTAAAAATTTGTAAGGCACATTGTAAGCCATTTCCGAATGACCAATCTGCTGGTATTCTCCCGGAGTTCTGACATCGATTAAATAGACCCCGGACTTGCCGTTGACTACCATGTCATAAACCTCAAGAACACTGATATTTTTGGCGATCTTCGCCTCTTTCGCAAAAACACCACCAGTCGGCAACAACAAAACTGCAACCAGCACCAGGCAGCAAAACAATCCACACTGTTTCATTTCAATCTTCCTATTCATAACAACATCTCCTCGGAAATTTATGACTTAATTGGTAAACATTTACCAGCACTTTCAATATGGCTAGATGAACGATATTTTTAGACTTTCCTATAGAAAAATATGCACAATTTTTGAATAAAAGAACTACTCATTTTTTTCATCATCCACATTTCGGCGATGCGTTTGCTCAAAAAACCCATCGTCGGAAATGAATGTGCTAAAAACAGAATACTATGCAGCCGGATTTTTTTCTGAATTATAAGTGCCCACTCATTTATCATCTCTCCGGAGCCATCACCGACAATGCTCACACCAAAGACTTTACCAAAATAGTTGGTGTAGACCTTAACAAAACCAACGCCTACATTTTCCGCAATTGCGGCACCGTAATCCTCATATTTTGCAATATGGGTTTCATACCTGATCCCATTTTTCTTAAGGTCTTCTTCTCTCATTCCGACGTATGAAACTTGAGGTTCGGTGAAAACTGTCCATGGAATCACATGATTTTTAAATTTAAACATGGCAAAAGGACTTACAGCATTCATAATTGCAAACATACCCTGATGCATTGCCGCATGAGAAAGCATCACTCCGCCATTACAGTCCCCGACAGCATAAATATGACTGACAGACGTCCTGTATTTTTCATCAACCTCAATCGCCCGCCGGTTATATTTGACACCGGCATTGTCAAGATCCAGTTCATCAAGCACAACTTTCCTGCCTGCGGCCATCAGTAATTTCTCAGATTTGATGCAGATTCCATCCTCTGTTTGCAGGCATATTTTGCCATCCTCATTTTTCAGGCTTATTATTTTTTTTGAATTATGAACATCGATGCCTTCTTTTTTAAAGACATCTTCAAGTAATTTACCGGCTTCTTTATCCCCAAGAGGTATAAGATGCTCATCCATCTGGACAATGGTGCACCTGGAACCAAGACGAGTGAATGCCTGAGCCAATTCACAACCGATGGCACCGCCGCCAATTATCGTCATGCTCCGAGGGACTTCAGCCAAATTAAAGATATTTAGATTTGTCATAATATCGATATCGGAGAGACCATCAATCGGTGGCAACATAGGCTCAGTGCCGGTTGCTATAAATATCCTTTGGGCGGAGACAGATTTTTCACCAACTCTGACCGTATGTGAATCGACAAAGCTTGCGGATCCCTCACTTAAAATAAGGTTCACCTTGGCAAACATATTCAATGTTTTTTTGTCGGAGATATAATCTAAATAGCCAGATATTTTAGGAAAGGGGGCCTTGATGTCCGGCATTTCCCCATCCATCAAGCCCATCTCTCTGAGTTTTGCTGTTGCATACCTGAGTTTAGAAATCCTCAGCAGAGATTTACTGGGTATACACCCCACATTCATACATTCTCCACCAACTTTACTCTTTTCAATAGCACAAACTTTAAGGCCCATTTCCGCTCCCATTATAGAAACGGCCATTCCCGCAGGCCCCAGTCCGATACAAATGAGATCAAAGTCATATTCCATATATATTTTTCCTTTTGAATGTTGCAGCTAACGCTTGAACTCACAGGGTTTTATTTATCCCACCCCTTAAAAACCAGTGCAGTCTAACAACTTAAATCACTTGCCGGGCCGCACCGAGTAAACAACGGGCGGCGGTTCCCAATCAAGTGCATATTTTTGTTTGTAATTGCTTTGATGATCAGAACCCAATTAGCAACTTATTAAAATGATGTATATTTTTCTACGTTATTTGCAAATTGTAAGGTTTTATTAGAGTTTCAGCTGATATACCTAAGCCATTTTGAAGTTTTCTTATCATAGTGATGGACAGGGATCTTTTTTTATTCAATACCTCTGACACTCGTGCCCTTGAACCAATAAGCGGTATTAAGTCTTTGCGGGATAATCCCTGACTTTCCATTTGATGAATGATGGCTTCTATTGGTTCAGGTGGAAGTATTGGGTGGTGTTTTTCTTCGTATGCCTCAATTAAAGTGACCAAGACATCAAGTTTGTCCCCTTCGGGGGTGTCTTTTTGAGCACTCATCAAAGTCTCAACTTCTTGTAAAGTTGCGTTGTAGTCAGTTTCTGATTTGATAGGTTTGATATTCATAAATCACCTCATATTGTCGTCGCATCAATTTTATCATAATCCTCATGGCTACCAACAAAGCGAATATAAATAATTCCGAAATCATAATTAATTGCCGCCACAAGACGATATGTGTTGCCTTTTATGTTGAAGACAACTCGATTATTAGCAATAAAGCTGGCATTTCTATAATCAATTTTTATGTCGTTTGAAGTTCTCCATTCGGATAATTTTACCTTTGTATGCCATGACCTTAAAGGTTGTTCTGCATCTGTATGGATTTTCCAGAACTCTCTTAGGGTCTTTTTTGAAATTATCCTCATGACATAGAGTATAGTCTGTTACCGTTTTGGGATCAAGTTTTATTTTGGTAGGCTTTAGGATGTGGATTTTGGGAGTTAGATTTCATTCTATTTTATTGATTGTGCCCTGAGAAACGGCAACCAATATTTCACTTTTGTCATTAACTGCATACACCTTGCATTCACAGACAGCTTGTCGTTTTCCTGATGATATAACAGTAGATCGAGCTATAACTGTGTGACCAAGCTCATCGGCACACAGTCAGCATAAGTTTAAACAAATTTTTCTATATCAACAATATCTGGAATATCAAACATCGAATTGCCATAATAAACAAACTTCAAAATCCCGGCTTTATCAATCAACATCTGAGCCGGCATTCTTCCCAATTTTAATATTTTTACCTTTTGCCCATAGAGCTTCATCACTGAATGATCCGGATCAGGCAAACCGGTAAAGGGCAATGATTCCTTTTGCCAATATTTCCTGAACGCATCTGAATTTTCCGGCCCCACAACGATGACTTCAATATCCAATTTTGCCAATCGATCTGATTCTTGACGCAACTGCGCCATATGCCTGCGGCAATAGGGTCAGAAAAAACCTCGATTAAATACGAGCAGAACGTTCTTTATGTTTTTAAATTTGGAAAGAGATATCTCTTTTCCATCGAAATCATTCAATACAAAATCTGGGGCTTCAGCATTGACTTGAACTTTTGACATTGTTATTTGCTTTCCTTTTTTTGATCACATTACAATGAAGGGTGTCAGTAAATAATTGTTGCGTCATTACTTAAAGTACCTTAACGACTGGCATCACTTGCCGGGCTGGGATGTTCGAGCAAACAACGGGCGGCT
>JAOZQE010000112.1 GCA_029932385.1 bacterium
CAATCGTGCCAACATTTACGTGGGGCTTGGTGCGTTCAAATTTCTCTTTAGCCATTTCCTCAGTTCTCCTCTCTCATCTATTTTTTCATGTATGAGTCTAGCAACAAACATTAATACTTTATCCAGTCTGACTGCACTTTTAATAGCAACATGTCAGTGGAGCCCACGATCGGGATTGAACCGATGACCTCTTCCTTACCAAGGAAGTGCTCCACCACTGAGCTACGTGGGCCGAAACTAACTGTGCCAGTTTCACAATGGAGCGGGAAACGGGACTCGAACCCGCGACCCTCAGCTTGGAAGGCTGACGCTCTAGCCAACTGAGCTATTCCCGCTTAAGGCATTGTGTTAAACATCTTACTTAAATTGACACTAGCAGTGGGGAATGGTGGAGAGGGGAGGATTTGAACCTCCGAAGGCGCTGCCGACAGATTTACAGTCTGTTCCCTTTGACCACTCGGGAACCTCTCCGAATTTATTCACCTGCAAACTTGCAGTTATTGCACCTACATCCTCACTTGCGGGAGTCTCTTCATGGAGCTGGCGATGGGACTCGAACCCGCAACCTGCTGATTACAAGTCAGCTGCTCTTCCAGTTGAGCTACGCCAGCAACTAAAAAACGCACCCCTGCAAAAACAAGGCTGAGGCATTTACCATAACTCACACATCGTGTCAATATTTTTTTCCTGAATATTAAGAGCCAGAGTGAAAGAATTACTTAAAACTCTGTAGAGCTTCACTCGCGGCTTTCTGTTCCGCAATTTTGCGGGAAGAACCCCGGCCTCGTCCCAGCAAATGCCCATTGCTGTCGTAAACCTCAATAAAAAAAAGCGGCTGATGATCCGCCCCGCGACGCTCCACCAGTTTATAAACCGGAGGCTGGCCGTTCAGCTCCTGCAGGTACTCCTGGAGCTGAGACTTATGATCCTTCCCGATAGATACAAGTTCGCGCCCCATCAGCTCGGCCACCAGCTTCTCTACAGTGCTACCCGCACCATCCAGATAGAGAACCGCCAGCAAGGCCTCAAAGACATTGGCCAGCAGTGATGGCCGTTGCCGCCCGCCCTGACGCAGTTCACCACGACCGAGATGCAAGAACTCACCCAGACCCAGACTACTGGAAAAACGAGCCAGGGCTCCGGCATTGACAATCTGAGTCCGGATCTGACTCAACTCACCTTCAGATTTATCCGGGAACCGGACATAGAGCATCTCTCTAACTTTAAGTTCAAGTACCGCATCACCCAGAAACTCGAGGCGTTCGTTATCACCCAAGTTGTCAGCAACCCCGTCTCTATGACATTGCTCGTTGGCAAAGGATTTGTGAGTCAGGGCCTGAAGCAGAAGTTCCGGTTGTTGAAACGAGTAATCCAGAATCTCCTCTAAAGCTCCGACAGATGCTTTTTTCTCCACCATTTAACCCTTGCTCTATGAAACAAAAAACGGGTTCGTTGCCCTTTCCCGGCCGACCGTGGTAGCCGGCCCGTGCCCGGAGTAGAGAACTACATCATCACCTAATGGAAAAATTTTGTCTCTAACTGAGCTAATCAGGGTTTCATAGTCCCCTCCGGGGAAATCAGTGCGCCCGATTGAACCGGAAAAGATCAGATCACCGACAAAAGCCGCACCCTCAGTTACGAGAGATATCGAACCCAGTGAATGACCCGGGGTTGTCAGCACTTTCAAAGTAACACTGCGGCCGATTTCAACCAGATCACCATCGCCAAGTTCGCGGTCTACCGGCGGTGAATCCTCGGCCCGCATACCCCATAAAAGGGCCCGGCTTGAAATCTTGGTGATTTCCTCCGCACTGGCGCTATGTGCCAGAATCTTGGCACCGGTCACATCATGGAGACGTTTGTTGGCGCCGACATGATCAAAATGTTCGTGCGTATTGATGATATAGACAGCTTTTAAGTCCGCCGCTTTCAGTCCCGCAAGCACCCGCTCGACATCATCACCGGGATCAATCACCGCTGCCTCCCGGGTCTCTTCACAACCAACCAGATAACAGTTCACCTGCAATGGACCAACAACTATTGTTTCAACAATCATACTTTTTCTCCTTATCTAAGGTGACTATTAAACGTAAATTTGTGGGCCGGGGATAATACATCGGCGCGGAAAATGCAAGAATAAAACCACCGTCAGTCATCCCGAACTTGGATTGAAAGGCCGGATTCAGACACCTTCCAGATAAAAAATTTTAGACTCCGAGAAAATGTAACAGACAGGTCAGAGTCAAGGCGCTGGCAATCGTCGAAACAAAAATCGTTCCGGCAACCATATCGGGACGGGTGTCATAATTAACCGCATAAAGCAGTGGGATTACGGCCGCCGGAGTGCTGGTCTGCAGGATTAATACATTCCGGGCCAAGCCCTGTATATCGAACAGAAAACAGAGCAGGACAGCAATGAAAGGTGAAATTACCAGGCGTAAGAAACTGCTCGTAGCAATGGCTGAGATATCACCTTTAAACTTCGTCCGGGCCAGCTGCATACCCAACAGGATCAACAAGCCCGGAATTGCGGCCTGACCAACTATATCAATTGCCTTGAAAATAATATCAGGCAGCGGCAGAGCGAACCCCCGCCAGATTGCCGCCAGCACGATTGCGTGAAAAAGCGGCACCTTGAACATCTCTACCAGTGCTTTGGCCGGACTGTCCTCACCCCTTGAAGCGATATAGATCGCCAGAGTTCCGAGCGGGAAAGTGAACAGCACCATCACGATCACCGCGTACGACAAACCTTCAGGGCCGTAAGCAAAGAGTACCAGAGGCAGGCCGTAATTACCCGTATTCATCATGATTGTCGTCAGAGAGAAGGCACTTCGACGCTGAATGTCCAAACCGAGAAGCCGCCCGCAAACAACCGATATGCCCCAGAAAATAAGTGTTAGAGAAAGCATGAAGGCTACGGCCCCAGGCAGGAAACCGGCAACTTCGGTACCGCCTTTAAGCAGACCGGCAAAGATCAGGCAGGGGGCAAGAATGAATAGAGTAAGATCCGAAACAGACTTAAAATCCGGTCCCTTGACCTTTTCGAAAATAACACCTAAAGCGATGATCAGAAAGATCGGCAACAGGATATTGATAAAAACCAAATTAAACTCCTCTTTTTAAATCAGGCCCGACATGTACCACAACTCTACTGAAAAACCAACCCGGAGTGAACGGCGACAGGCAAGGCTGACTGATTTTTATAGAATCAAAAACTTTTTCTTTTGTTTTTGCAGGGGCATTCATGTTATGTGGCGCCGGGTTTGGCATCCCTGTACGCTCGTACGAGGCCTTTTGCTTAAGTTAAAGAGATAAGTTGATATGATTCCTTGGGAAATACTGGATACGGCGTCGATACCGGGTAGCAAAGACAAACTTCAACTCTCCCGGCACGACTCTGAATTTCTGATCAGCATTGTCGGCGGCGGCGTGTTGATGGGCTCACGGGCACATGCTTCCGAAGAGGCTCTGGCTAAACTTGCATGCCGCAAAATCGCCGAACGGGCTCGGCCCCGGGTGCTGATTGGCGGACTGGGCATGGGTTTTACCCTGGCTGCGGCCCTACATCATCTCGGTAGCGATGCGGAAGTGGTGGTGGCCGAGCTGATACCGGCTGTAGTGACCTGGAATCGAGGTTCTTTAGGGGAACTTGCCGGATATCCGCTGGAAGATGAACGAACCACGGTTCATGAAGGCGATGTTGCTAAAATTATGAAAGTGGAACGCAAAGCTTTTGATGCTATTCTACTTGATGTTGACAATGGACCCGAGGGCATGACCCGTAAAAAAAACAGTTGGCTATACACCATGGATGGTTTAACCACAGCCTACACCGCACTCCGGCCCAAAGGGCTATTGGCGACGTGGTCGGCTGGCCCGGATCGCGACTTTACCCAGCGCCTGCACAAGGCGGGCTTCAAGGTGAATCAGGCCCGAGTACGGGAACATAATAATAAAGGTAAACTTCACACAATCTGGCTGGCTGAGAGTGGTTCTTAATTCAGGGTAAATTTCAGCCCGATTTCCATACGAAAATAACCGGAAAACTTGACCTTGTGGTCTTTTGTTTGATTTGATGGCGTTGCCATCTGGTTCTTTTTTGCAAATGCATTAATATTTATTTCAAGGCATAAACCACCATGATCAGTGCATCAAATATCTGTCTCGCCTATGGCAAACGAACCATTTTCAAGGATGTAAACATCAAATTTACTCCCGGTAATTGCTATGGCCTTATCGGTGCCAACGGCGCTGGAAAATCAACTTTTCTTAAAATACTGGCTGGCGACTCAGAAGCTGATAAAGGGGAAGTTACTATCGGCAAGGGTTTGCGCCTTGCCGTATTGCGGCAGGATCAGTTTGCCTTTGATAAAGAAACCGTATTCAATACCGTAATCAAGGGTCATGAGCAGCTCTATGCCGTCATGTCTGAACGTGAAGCGATTTATGCCAAAGAGGAATTCACTGAGGAAGACGGCATCCGCTCCGGCGAACTCGAAGCAGAATTTGCCGAGATGAACGGCTACGATGCCGAATCGGAAGCGGCAACCTTGTTGAATGGCCTGGGGATTCCTGAAGCGCTGCGACAGAAGAAAATGAAAGAGTTGGAAGGAGGAGAAAAAGTCCGGGTTTTGCTGGCCCAGGCACTCTTCGGTAATCCCGATGTGCTTCTTCTGGATGAGCCCACCAATAACCTTGATCTTAAATCGATTCGCTGGCTCGAAGAGTTTCTTGGTCGTTTTCACAATACTGTCATTGTGGTTTCGCACGACCGCCATTTTCTCAATCAGGCGTGTACCCATATTGCCGATATCGATTTTGGCACCATCCGCATCTATGTTGGTAACTACGATTTCTGGTACGAAGCCAGTCAACTGGTTTTGAAGCAAAAACAGGATGCCAACAAAAAAGCGAGCGTCAAGGCGAAAGAGCTCAAGGATTTTATTGCCCGTTTCAGCTCCAATGCCTCCAAAGCCAAGCAGGCGACCTCGCGTAAAAAACTCCTGGACAAACTCGACCTCACAGAGTTGCCAGTCTCCTCTCGCAAGTATCCATTTGTGATGTTCAAACCCGAACGCTCCTGCGGCAATATCATCCTTGAGATCGAAGACTTAAGTAAAACAATTGAGGGCGTCAAAGTGCTGGGTGGTCTGAATTTGATCGTCAATAAAGGGGACAAAATCGTTTTTGTCGGTGGCAACGGTGTCGCAAAGACGACCCTGATGCAGATTCTTGCCGGTGAACTTGAACCCGATAGCGGCAGTTTTCGCTGGGGGGTGACAATCACCAACTCCTATTTCCCCAAAGAAAATAGTGCATATTTCGCAAACAATCTGAGTCTTATCGAATGGTTAGGCCAATATTCGCCCACCAATGAGGGGGAGACTTTTGCCCGGGGATTTCTCGGTCGAATGTTGTTCTCTGGTGACGAAGCCACCAAAAAGACAAAGGTCTTAAGTGGTGGCGAGAAGGTGCGCTGTATGCTGGCGCGGATGATGCTGAGCAATGCTAACGTCCTGTTGTTCGATGAGCCCACAAACCATCTTGACCTGGAATCAATCACTGCTCTCAATAACGCCCTGCTCCAATTTTCTGAAGTGATACTCTTTACTTCCCATGACCATAAATTTGTTTCAACCATCGCCAACCGGATCATAGAATTGACTCCCGGCGGAGTGATTGATCGGGCCATGAGTTTTGATGAATATCTGGAAAGCCCTGAGATCAACGCGCTGCGTGGGAAACTCTGCCATGCTGATAAGGCCGATTTAAAGCTGTAACAACCTCTTAGATTTTGCAACTTGCAGTTAAAGATTGATTGTTCGAACAGTACGAAAAAGAGGAAAAAACATGGCTCTGCCGTGGAAAACACTCGACCAATTCATAACTAAAGATGAGGGGATTCTGGAACTCCGGCAGCGCGGTAAAGGGGACTATCTCATCACCGTCGGCGCTCAGGTATTGATGAACAGTAAAGCCCAGCGTTCTGAAATGGCCCTCGGCAAACTCGGCTGTCGGGGTCTGATGCAACATCCCAAGCCCCGCGTGCTGGTCGGTGGGTTGGGAATGGCA
>JAOZQE010000113.1 GCA_029932385.1 bacterium
AGCTTAAGCCAAGCCTTTTTGGGAAAAAGATCAAGGAAATTGATGGTCGTTATGAGTTGAGAGAGCCGGAAGCGACTTACAATGCCGGTTTTGACCATGAAATTGAGCTTCTAAGCTCTAAAAACCGGTTCTATTTGGATTTAACTATTGAATAATCAATAGGTTAGCTTGGTCCGACCCCGTCCGCCAGGACCTTTTTTTACTGAACAGTTACAATTTGATTTGATAAGGGTTCGGACTGATTGATAAGCGGCAATTCAAATAGTGAAGGACTGGAAAGATATACTTGATTTTTTAGTAGGGGATTTCAGTCAATAAGCATGCCCATAGATGAAAATTATTTACAATTTATACTTTAAAGCCATGGTCATATCTGCACAAAATACAGGTTGACTTTTATCCACCACTCATAGTCTATTGATCGGATAATTAGGAGGTTCCAATGCAATCTAAAAGGCTCACCACGATATTATATTCACTGGTTTATTTTTATCTTAAACTGCAGAACCGTTTTTCGTGTTATAAATTCTGGTATCCTTCTCTGTTTATCATCCTTTCCTTCACCTGTACTTTCTCTCAAAACAATTTGCTTCATGCGGAAATCGTGGCAAGTGCTATTGTGGGACCCACTGATCAGGAACTTCAAAGCTGGGGATTCACCCATGAGGAATACAGGTCTCTTGTACAACGGAAAGTTCAGTTAGAAAAAAAATTGTATTTGCTGGGAAAAAAAGAAATAGAATTCTTTCGTCAGAAATTGGCTGACCAGGGCCGGCGCCCTGCCATTGATGATCCTGGAATCAAGCGTGCCCAGACAGTTTCTGATACCAAGCTCTATCGTAGGGCTGTCGAGGATATTGAAACCGAACTTAGGATGCGGCGTTGCGAACTTCGGAATCAAACGCCTGAAAAATTTCGCCGGACGGGTAACCATACCCGCATGATACAGGATGTGGAAAATGAACTTGATGATCTTGCCGAGTCTGTCAGAAAATTAAAGCAAAAAGTCGGCGCAATGCAAAAAGCACCGACGAAACGCGTGCAACGTCCAGAACCTCAACCCGGGAATAAAACACGTGTGCGTGATGGGGTGAATAAACGCGGGGATATTCCGCCTGAACAACAAGCTGAAATCAACCGGAAAAAAACAGGTCAGGTTGCTGAGTCGGAGGGTGGAAGCCAGAACACAGACAAGAATAATCTAACAAAAAAGATTGATACCAGTAACAAAGAAAACATTCCAAACACGCCCGCGGCATCTGTGGGTCAAAAAGTCAGGGATGAAATCAATCGGCATGGCTCAGAGATTATACTTTTAACGGTTAACCTTGAGATGATAATTAAATGCAGGGATAGTGGCACCGATGCACGGGATTGTTTAGCACAGCTGATGGTATCAAACGGAATCGCCACATCTGTTTCCATGGCGATGCAGCTTCTTTCCGAAGGTGCAATGGTCAAGGTGGCTTTAGTCGGAACGGGTGCCTCCTATTTAAAACTGGGCTATGATACAGGATATTTACTCTATAATTTAGAGGAATGGGCAAGTGCGGAGTGGGAACGGTATCAAATCGAAGAAAACCGGGAAGATTGGACACGCATAAACCTTGAGAGCGGATCGCTGGAACATCAGATTGAGGCCTTGCGTGCAAAGATCACAGCAACGCTGGAGCCCCTTGCGGCAAGCAAAGAACTCGGCTGTAGAAACCTGCGCAACCAGAAAATAATTATTAAATTAGTTGCTTATCAGGATGATATAAATAAGCTGCCATCTTCTGATGCGATTGCCCAATTGAAAAATTTGGAAGACCGGGTCTATGACCTGATGCTTGAACAGCGTCAACTCACCAAAATGCAGAGTGAGGCTACGGCTTTATCAGACCAACTGAAGACCGACTTAAAACAAGCCGGTGATGTTGCGCAAAATTGCACTTCTGAAAAAGACGCGCAGACCATTATAGCAAAGTATGATGCCGCAAAGCAAAATTTGACACAAATTCAGAACATTTCAGAAAAAGCCAGGATCATCGGAGAAAAGCTTAAATCCGTTGAAACAGAAATACAGCAGGCCCAGTCCACTTTACAATCAGCCTTTGCAGTGAAAGACCGTATCAGTGATATGAACGCAAAGATTCCACCCTACGAAGAGATAGAAGCCAACATCAATACGGTGAATACTGCCACCCAAAAGCTGGAAGATGACGGAAGACGACTTTCAAAAGAGATCAAGGCCCTGCGGATGGCGTTTCCAGATGATCTGGATTCTGAAACGGAATACCGCATCCATGAATTAGACCAGCTCATTATCAAACTTCAGAATAAAGAAGGGTGTAACGCCGATTCTTATCAGACCGATTATAATGATTTTGCCGGAATGGCATTGGAAGCAAAACTGGATGCTGAAAATCGTTTGAGATCAGTTGAAACCCTTCATCTCGATTTGTCCCGTTTGCATATTGGACAAGCAGCAAAGGACTGGGCCGCGATTCAGGGATTACAGCAGGAAGCCGGAGAGCTCATACAAAACCATCAGGATCTCGTTGAAAAAGCAGAAGCATGTAAAAATGGAGAAGCATCCGAATCAGGTGATGGCAACGGGTTTGAGGATGAAGCCGACGAAGAGGCTTCTAACGATGGCACCTTGGCCGGCATTTCAGGCAGCGGGTTTTCAGATGAATCAGATGCAGAAGATGGAGAAACCCAGGATCCGGCAGATGATGCTCCTGTAGAAGCGGATGGGTTCAGTGATGAGTCCGATGATGAAGCCCCCAATGTTGCCTCGGAAACAGTCACCTATTTTGAGCGGGACTTTATGCCCCAGTCCTGGAAAACATCCGGGAACAGCCAACAGGTCAGGGTTCATCTTTTTTCACTGGGAACCAGACTGGGATGGTCGGCTGCTTTAGGCCGGCACAGCGGTCCTGCTTCCATCGAACTTATTATTGACCACCTTAAGCATGCGTCTATCCATGTGAAAGGAGCACATGATAACTCATATTCTCCAATGAAAATTTACAAGAACTGGCTACAAATCGAAAAAAAACATCAATATTGGATCGGGCAATTGCAACGCAAGCCAAACATGCAGGGACGGGAAAGGCAGTTAAAAACCCTGTCCAGCTCTTTTAGAAGTCATGCCATGGGGCTTGCCAAAAAGATTGCCTTTCAGGCAAGAGGCAACGGGCTTGAACAACAGGAAAATTGCGATTCATATTACCTTCGCATCGGGTATTACCTGGCCTATGCATCCCAGGCGCTTACCTATGCTGCCCAGGGTCAAGAACAGGGGATGCCTAAAAAAATGGTCAAGAGGATTATAAAAGACGGACAGTCAGCTGCTGCAAGCGCTGCACAGTACATGCGGGATTTGAAAAAATTGAAGCTTGCCACGGGATATTGCATTGATCTTACCCAAATTGCAAACCAGGTCTACCAGGGAACACGTAGAGGGAAGGACTTATCGGCTAAGGCACAGGCAGCTCAAAAAGGGTGGCAAAACACTCTTGAGGCATTAGGTGGATTTTTTTCCGGCACGCCAGATCTATACATGGAAAAAATAGGCAAGTATGTGTTTGCAGATATGAAACGATTCCTTCCCCAGGGAGTTGATTTCATTAACCAAAAAGCTCAGGAAGCTGATGCCAAAAAAAAATTAGAAACGCGTTGTTTTTTTCTGTATAAAAAGCCATTTAGATATGGTGGTATCATTGATCATAATCCAGGATTTAGTTTTAGCATTTCGTATCAAATGTCAAAATCCAAAACAAGTGAGTTGAATACATGTAAACCGTGGCAATCTGATGTAAAAGTAGTAAAAAATGGACAATTTAAAAGATATGAGGGAGAAGGAATCTATTGTCTTAGGAGCCGTATTGCACACGATGGAGAAGAAACCATATGGTCAACGCTATTTTGGAAATATGGTAACTGGTCAATTAATTTTCATGGACAGGATCGACCGAATCACCCGGCAACCATGTTTGGAAAAGGTGACAAGTCCATAAAATACATGTTTACAGTTCTCGATCATCTGGTCCCGAGATTAAATAAAGCAATTGAAATGTATGGCACTTCTGGAAAAATAAAAGGGACTGCACCATCGCCGATCAAGAGGAGTCCATCAAAAAATACGAAAGGCATTAATCTTTTAAACATCGAGGCAAATTAATAACAAAATGACATGCAAATGGTTTTGTTAACGGAAGGACAGTTATGAAACAGGAGTACAAAATATCAGGGAGATTTGCTTTAATATTCATATTTTTGCTGGTAAATGTTTCTGGGAGTATTGCAGACACTCAGTCTATTATAAAACAGAATACAAAACTGATCCTGCAGGATAAAAATTACAGTAAAGCCCTTGTTAATCTTGAAAAGGCCATAAAAACTAATTCTAAAAATTCTGAATTATGGTATCTGCTCGGAATTGCGCGGTATTATAAAACAGGCCCCCAAGCGAGCATTAAGGCGTTTGACAGGGCGCTGAGCCTTGGGTTGCCAAAATCTTATCACTGGGTTTCATACCTCTTCCGTGGCCGGTGTAATGAGAATTTAAAAAAGTATGATGAGGCAATAAGAGATATTACCCAGACTATTAAATTGAAGCATATGTATGTGAATGCCATTGAGGACAGGGGGAGAATCTATGTAAAGACCCGGCAGTTTGATCTGGCCCACAAGGATTTTGATTTGATTTTGAAAGACAATAAAGATAATCTGGGCGCACTAAGGGGAAAAAGCTGGGCATATTCCAAGGCAGGTGATTATAACCGGGCTATAGAGTATTTTACAAAATTAATTAAGATTACTTCTGCAAACAATGCAGTTGTTCTTTCCGAAGCCTATAGCGGACGGGCGTGGTCATTTTATTACCTGGCACAATTTGAAAAGGCCAGAAGTGATTTTAATACAGCCATTAACAAAACCCCTTCCGATAACATTTTTTCCATCCAGAATTCAACCATAGGAAAAGCATTCTGCCTTCTGGGACTGGGGGATAGGGAAACAGCTCTGGCCTTGATTGATCAAGCCGATAAATTTTCACGGCCAGACAAGAATTTGAACCATGAGCGGGTACTCATTTATTATCTTGCAGGCGATAAACAAAAGGCATGGAATTTAAGAGGCGGTGCAGGCTTGATCGGGGTGGGTCTCAACGAAAATCCAGGTGGGGATCAGGGGATTTATATTGGAGCAGTTCAAAAAAACAGCCCCGCATTAAAATCAGGCCTAATGAAAGGGGATATCATCACGGCTGTGGACGGGCAGGACATGGCTGACATCCGTGTTTTTACCGGTTTGATAAAAAAGAAGGTTCCCGGAGAAACAGCAATCTTACAGATTATACGGGAAGGATTTGAAAAGAAAATCAGTGTTAAGGTCGGCTCAGCTGACAAATTACTGGATAACCATATTTTAAGCAAACCCATTCTTGCAGCAAGAAAAGCTTCCCAATCTGCAGAGGAAATGCCTGTTTCAACAATTCAGGTACCCGAAACTCAGCAGGAACCTCTTGATGTTTCTGGTGCTGGAGAACCAAGCACCCTGATATATAATTCTGGTAAGGTGAAGACTGCTGGAATACAAATTGACTCTGTAGTGATTGATCCTGTTCCGGTGCAGGCAGGAAAGCATTTTGAAATCATCATTGATCTGATAGCCAGTAACCCGAGTACGTCCCAATCAAGCCTACCCGTTGTAATGGATTATTCTATTTTAAAGGGGAAAAAGGTTTTAAAAAAGTTTAAATCAAAAAAGTTTATGGTTCCCAACGGGGAATATTTCACGTTGATCCGAAACCCCAAAGCTGCAAAAAGTAAAGGTTCTTACTCTCTATTGGTAGAGCTTGAGTATAAAGAAAAGAAAGAAAGTAAAATGTTGAAATTTGATATTGAATAGTAAGGCATCCAAAGAGATATGATCAAAAAAATGGCTAACCATTGGATCCACTTGACCGGTAACAGCCTCCCGTTGTTTTCTTGGGCATTGCGGCCCGGCAAGTGACCCTGCTCGTTCGGCGACAAAGCGGTGGATATCCCCGCTTCACTCGTTCTGTTCCTCTTGA
>JAOZQE010000114.1 GCA_029932385.1 bacterium
CGGATCTATCTTGACGGTGCGTTTGAACCAGGTGATCTCCAGACAGGTGCCGACAATTTTCAGCGCGTCATCCGCTCGGCGGGTTTGGGTTGCGACCAGAGTTGCCGCCTGCCGCCACCACTTCGGGTTAAGTTGATCGAGGCGGCGATACCTGGCATTGCTCTCCGGGTCGGTGGGTGATTTGCCGGTAGCTGGTTCGGGTTTGTGCACAATTTCTCCATTAACAGAAGTTATTACTGAAGTTTGATTGTGCAGTATAGATTATATCGGTGTGAAGATCAATTATCATTAGCGTGAGGCTTATGAAAAAAGTGCATTTGATTGGTATCTGTGGTACCGCGATGGCGGCTCTGGCAAGTATGCTTGAAAATCGGGGCTGGCAGGTGTCGGGTTCGGATGCGGCGGCTTATCCGCCGATGAGCGACCTCTTGACCAGTCGCGGGATCAAGGTTCAGAACGGCTATGTTGCTGAGCGTATTAATCCGGAACTTGACCTGGTTGTGGTGGGTAATGTTGCAGCCCGGAGTAATGTTGAGGCGCAGCGGGCGGCAGAACTCAGGCTTAACTGTCGCTCCCTGCCGGAAACTTTGTGGCAGGAGTTTCTTAATGGAAAAAAGCAGCGTCTGGTAGTTGCCGGAACCCATGGTAAGACGACGACCTCCTCAATGCTGGCCTGGGGGCTTGAAAGTTGCGCGGCGCAACCCTCTTTTATGATCGGCGGTGAGCTTTTAAATTTCTCGGCCAACTACCGGCTTGCTTCCGGAGATAGTTTTGTCCTTGAGGGCGATGAGTACAACAGTGCCTATTTTGACCGGCACGCCAAATTTCACCACTATCGTCCGACCCAATTGATTATAACCGGAATTGAGATGGATCATATCGATCTTTTTGCCGGAATTGATGAAATTGTTGCTGAGTTCCGCCAACTGATAAGAAAACTTCCGGCAACAGGTTTCCTTATAGCCGCGGCTGATTGTCCGGTTTTAGGGAGCTTACTGGGAGAGGCATCCTGCCGGGTTCTGACTTACGGTTGGGCGGCAGAGGCTGATTATCGTCTGCTCAATTATCAGGCTTTAGATAGTGGCGGCCGTTTTGAATTTCTCTCTCCGGACGGTTCAACTCAAGCACTTGAGGTTGCGGCGATCGGTCGTTATAATGCCGAGAATGCTTTAGCCGTCACAGTTTTAATGCTGAATATGGGATTTTCGTTGGCGGCCATCGCAATATCCCTTAAAAGCTTCAAGGGGGTGAAGCGGCGGCAGGAAATTTTTGCCCGCCATTGCGAAACCATTTATATAAGCGATTTTGCCCATCATCCGACGGCGATAAGGCGAACTCTGGAGGGCTTGCGTGAACATTTTCAGACGCATCGCCTGATCGCGGTTTTTGAACCGCGCACCGCGACCAGCCGGCGTAATCTCTTTCAGAAGGAGTTGGAACAGTCTTTCGCGGTCGCTGATGAGGTTCTACTGGCGCCGGTTTACGGCGCCGGAAATCTGGCGGTGGAGGAGAGGCTTGATACCGATCAGCTGGCCCGGGAAATAGGGGTGTACAGTAATCGCCCGGCACAAGCTTTTTCGGAAATTGAAGAGATTTATCAGCAACTTGAAGCCCGGGCTGGACAGCGGGAGGTGGTTGTTTTAATGAGTACTGGAGATTTCGGTGGCCTCTATAGCCGGTTACGAGGTTTGGAATCGGTTTGATATCCGAGTGTTGGCCGGGATATTTAAGTTGACAAGTTTCGGGGCAGCGAGTATACAGGCTCTCCCTCGTAGGAGTCACTAGGTTTAGAAAGAGTTGGAAAAGGGATAGTATGGCGTTTTTTACCAAAGAATTACTGCAGCTGAATCGTAAAATGCAGATTGTTTTACTGATTGTAACGATTACGGTTATGGTCTCGGTCTTTTTTCTATGGCGTTTTATGGAGCTTAAAAGTCTGGGTCAGAATGCCGCCTATAAAGCGCCGATGCATATCTACACCAAAGCTGAAAAGCAGATGATCCGAGGTAAACTTGGCCGCGCCCTTAAACTTTACGAGGAGGCGGAGCAGATGCTGCGTCAGATCCCCGATATTGATTTAAGTGAAGATTATTATTATGGGATTGTCTGTAATGCAATCGGCACGGTGCATTTGCGGATCGGTATCTACGGTGCCGGCAATAATGAGAATAAGATCAAAAGTCGGGCGGATCTTGCTCAAGACACGGATTCAATAATTCTCGCTCAAAGTTATTTTGATAAAAGTATCAATGCCTACCAAAAGTGGCTTAAGCTGCATCGTCCCGAAGCGGAGAAAATTGTCGCTTTGTATAAGAGTCGTGAAGGGGTCGCTGAAGACAAGATTGTACTTGAACCTTTTGAGCGCTATGAACGTGCGCTTTCGGTGACTTTGGGAAACCGGGGGATGGCTTTGCGTTATCTTAAGGATATTGCCGGGGCCACCGCCAGTTACGAGGAGGCTCTGTCGATCTGGGCGGATAATAACACAGCCGCGGCCAATCTTGAATCGATGCGCCAGGTAATTAGTGAAGAAGAGTCTGAAAATAAGCAGAAAATGCTTGACAGGTAACCGTGCAACTGATATAAGCGCTGGCTCTTTTTGAGTGATTAGTGCCTGACAGGTATTTTCTTAAAACAAGAAAATATTCTGATTAAGGGCACTTAAACTTGCGGGCATTGCCCGCGTTAGTATTTCTAAGGTTTTGTTTTTTTAACGGAGATAAGTAATGCCGACGATCAACCAGTTGGTTCGTAAGGGTAGAAAACAGATTAAGAAGAAAACTACGGCTCCGGCGCTGAAAAATAGCCCGCAGAAACGTGGTGTATGCGTCAGAGTCTATACGACAACGCCGAAAAAACCTAACTCAGCTTTGCGTAAGGTTGCCAGAGTGCGCCTGACTAACGGTTTTGAAGTTACTTCATATATTCCCGGGATTGGTCACAACCTTCAGGAGCACTCCGTGGTTCTGATCCGGGGCGGCAGAGTAAAGGATTTACCCGGTGTCCGCTATCATGTTATCAGAGGTACGCTTGATAGTGTTGGCGTTCAGGATCGGCGTAAAAGTCGTTCCAAATATGGGGTTAAGCGTCCGAAATAATTATTATCTTCTCGTATCCAGGGTAAGTTGATGCTCCCCGGATGGTGAGATTTGTCAGTAGAAATGTGATTTTCGAGGGTTTCAATGGCCAGAAAAAGAGATATAGAAAAACGTGTGATCAATCCGGATCCGAGATATCGGGATCGCCAGGTTGCCAAGTTCGTCAACGGCTTAATGCTTGATGGTAAGAAGAGTGTAGCTCTGGGTATCTTTTACGGAGCTATGGATATTATCAGTGAACGGGTTGATGAGGAACCGCTGGCGGTATTTAAAAGTGCGCTTGAAAATGTAAAGCCCCTGGTTGAGGTTAAGTCCCGCCGGGTAGGTGGGGCAACCTATCAGGTTCCGATTGAGGTTCTGCCGGATCGGAAGATGGCTCTGGCGATTCGCTGGTTGATCGGTTACAGCCGTTCACGCGGAGAGAAGAGTATGGAACAGAAATTGGCGGCTGAATTTATGGATGCGGCCAATAAACGCGGCAGCGCCATCAAAAAGCGTGAAGACACCCATAAAATGGCTGAAGCCAATAAAGCTTTCGCTCACTATCGCTGGTAGTTGTTATATCGCTTAGATGAGGTATCCAGGGTGTGCGCACTAACCCTATAGAGAATTATCGTAACATCGGGATCATGGCGCACATTGATGCCGGCAAGACCACAACCACAGAAAGAATTCTGTTCTATACAGGTATTTCACATCGTCTCGGTGAGGTTCATGACGGCACCGCAACGATGGATTGGATGGAACAGGAGCAGGAACGCGGTATAACCATAACATCGGCCTCTACCACCTGCTTCTGGCGTGACCATCGGATAAATATAATTGATACACCGGGCCATGTTGACTTCACGATTGAAGTTGAGCGCTCACTCCGAGTTCTGGACGGTGTTGTTGCAGTTTTTTGCGCAGTAGGCGGGGTTGAACCTCAATCTGAAACTGTCTGGAGACAGGCGGTTAAGTATGAGGTTCCGCGACTCGCGTTTGTTAACAAGATGGATCGCATCGGTGCCGACTTCGATCAGGTCGTAACCATGATGCATGAGAGACTGGGGGCTCAGCCTCTGGTTCTGCAACTACCGATCGGCGAAGAAGATAATTTTGCCGGGGTTGTTGACCTGATTGCGGAAAAGGCAATCTATTTTGATCAAAGTTCTTTGGGAGCTGAATACGAAGTGCGCGCTGTACCCGATAATATGATTAATCGGGTGACAGAGTATCGTTTGAAACTGGTTGAAGCTCTGGCCGATCTCGATGACGATTTTGCGATCATTTATCTCGATAGTAAAGAGATCAGTGAAAGCCAGATCCGAGAGGTGGTCAGGAGACTCACGTTGGCCTCATTGGCAACGCCGGTTTTGTGTGGATCTGCATTTAAAAACACTGGAGTACAGCCATTGCTTGATGGCATTGTTGACTATCTTCCTTCGCCGCTTGAGGCTCCGGAGACGGTTGCAGTTGATGTTGCAAGCGGGGTTCCAACAACAGTACTAGTAGATGATGACACGCAGCCGACGGCTTTGGTATTTAAAATCTTGACTGACCCGCATGTCGGGCAGCTCACTTTCCTGCGTTTATACTCCGGGGTTGTTAAATCGGGGATGCGTCTCTACAATAGTAGTCGCAAACGTTATGAGAGAGTTGGGCGGCTTTTGAAGATGCACGCTAATAAACGCGAAGAGGTCAAAGAGATTTTTGCCGGAGATATCGTCGCTGTTGTCGGATTTAAAGAATCCACCACCGGTGATACGCTATGTCTCAAAGAGAGTGCCGTCCTGCTGGAATCACTTGAAATTCCGGAACCGGTTATCGGGGTTGCAATTGAGCCTTTGAGTCAAAGTGATCAGGAACGATTGCAAAGTGCTCTTGAGCGACTGGCAGCAGAAGACCCTACCTTTCAGATTAAGAACGATGAGGAGAGCGGGCAGACCATAATTTCAGGAATGGGTGAACTTCATCTGGAAATTATTGTCGATCGCCTCGCCCGTGAGTTTAAGGTAAATGCCAACGTTGGCAAGCCGCAAGTTGCCTACCGCGAAACAATCACTACTTCCATAGAGTCTCAGGGAGACTTCATCCGTCAGGATGGGGGGCATCCTAGGTATGCGAAGGTTAGTTTGAAGCTTGAGCCGCTTTCGGCAGATCAGACTTTTCTCTTCGAGAGCCGAATTGATTCGGAAGAGTTACCTGAGGAGTTCGTAGCCTCTGTCAGACTTGGAGTTATTGAATCCCTGCTGGCGGGACCGCTGGCAGGCTATCCGATGATCGGAATAAAAGTTCTACTGGTCAGTGCCGACTGGCACGAGGCTGATTCCGATGAGATTGCTTTTAAGCTGGCTGCAGCCAACGCCTTGAGCAATGGGGTGCGGGCGGCGCTACCAACTATGCTTGAGCCGGTCATGGAAGTTGAAGTAGTAGCTCCGTGTGATTTTATCGGAGAGATAATGAGTGATATCAATGCTCGCCGGGGTCGGATTCAGGGGATAGAGAGTCGGTCGGCAGGGATGCAGGCGATCAGTGCTTTCGTACCTTTAGCTGAGATGTTTGGTTACGCGACTGAGATTCGCTCACGCAGTCAAGGCCGGGCGACCTACAGCATGCAGTTCAGCTCTTATGGTTCGGTAACGCAAAAGATCGTAAATAAACGCATAGAATATTCAGCTCTATAAAATATAGAGTAGATATAAAAGAGATTAATGCGGGGAACCCGCAAGTTAAGTAACTTATCGGGTTTGATTTCCTGTTAAGTGACTAAAGATGTTTCGAAACTGAATAATTCAGCATCAAGATTAAGTGACGGAGTATAGATCATGGCTAAAGAGAAATTTGAACGCACCAAGCCCCACGTAAATGTTGGCACGATTG
>JAOZQE010000038.1 GCA_029932385.1 bacterium
TCCGAATCTCCGAAAGCTTTCGCATGATCACTCCGGAAGCCTCTTTCATCACCGGAATATGGGCCGTACCGCCGGAGATTCGCAAGGTTCCACTCTGACCAGTGAAGCCTGAGAAACTATCGGCTCCTACTTGCGGAACCAGTAAAAAACTTAACCCCAGCAACAGCCCCGACAACCAACTTGAAATTATTGTTTTACGCAAAATATCCCCCAAATCCAGCTCCAAAAAAATAAACTATCTCAACGGCAATTTTAGCCAGGACTTTTCATAACATCAAAACCGCTTCGCTGACCAATCGAAATAACAGATAGCCCAAGCCGTGATGATTGCTAATCCCGATAATAAAAAAACCGGCCCTGAAAAAGGCCGGTTTTTTTATTTCTGCCAACTCCCGAGATTGCGGGGAGGCGGTGCTACTTTAAAAACCTCTTCCGGGGTCGTAAGCCCCGCAACCACAATATTGGCACCACTTAAACGCAGGGGCCGCATACCATCACGAATTGACTGCTGACGCAGAACTTCCAGATTTACAGAGGAGTTGATGAGCCCGGCCAGATCCGGAGTTATCAACATCATTTCAAAAATGGCGGTTCGCCCGAGATAGCCGGTACGCCGACATTCCGAACAGCCCACGGCATTAAAGATCGTCTCCGGCGGCTTTATTTCCCAGGGAGTAGTCAGCAGGTGCCAGGCATGCTCGTCAATCGACTCTTCACGTTTGCAGAAAGGACATAGAGTCCGCACCAGACGCTGGGCGGTCACTCCAAGCAGGGTTGCCTGAAGCAGAAAATCGGAGACTCCGAGATCGAGCAGGCGGGTTATCGCGGAGGCTGAATCGTTGGTATGCAGGGTTGAAAGAACCAGGTGACCGGTCAGGGATGCCTGAACCGCGATCTCCGCTGTTTCCAGATCACGGATTTCACCGACCATGATAATATCCGGATCCTGGCGCAAAAGGGTCCGGACACCGCTGGAAAAGGTTACATCAATTGAAGGCTGAACCTGCATCTGATTAAGGTTGGGATCGACAATCTCGATCGGGTCTTCAATCGTACAGACATTCAAATCCGGCCGGGTAATATGCTTAAGGGTCGAATAGAGGGTCGTGGTTTTCCCCGAACCGGTCGGCCCGGTAACCAGAATAATTCCGTGCGGCCGCTCAACCATGCCGCGCCAGGTCTTTAACTCTTCCGCGCTGAAACCTAACTCCTGAAATGATTTTTTTAAAGTTTCCGGGTCAAAAATCCGCATAACCAGCTTCTCACCGAATGTTGTCGGCATGGTTGAGAGGCGCAGTTCAACTTCCTCTCCATGCGGTGTAACCGTCTTCAAACGACCATCCTGCGGCCGGCGCTTTTCGGCCACATCCATACGTCCTAAGACTTTGATCCGACTGACTACAGCTGTCATCACATTAAGCGGAACCTGATAAATGTGGTGCAGAACTCCATCTATCCGAAAACGGATATTACCGCTTTCACGCCGCGGCTCCAAATGGATATCACTGGCCCGCTGGTCAAAAGCGTACTGTAGCAACCAATCCACAATATGAACAACATGCTGGTCACTGGCATCAAGTTTTCCGGCCCGCCCCAGAGTTACCAGTTGTTCAAAATCGGACATTCGCGCCGAGCTATTCCGCCCATCGCTGTCAGTGGCCCCTTTAACCGACGCCGCGAGGGCGAAAAACTCCTGCCGGTAACGTTTAATATCAACCGGACTGACAATGACCCGCTCAATCTTTCTCTTTAGAACCTGGCTTAACTCCTTCACCCAGTCATCGACAAAAGGTTCGGCGGTGGCGATTATTACTTTATCATCGGTCACTTCAACCGGCAAGATGTTGAAGCGTTCGATATATGCCAAGGGCAGATTAAGACTGGTAATCGAATGAACTTCCAGTTTCAGGGGATCGATATGCTGATAGGAGAGACCGGCTTTGGATGCCACCCAGGAGGCGATATCTTCGACTGAGATAACACTTCCCGGAACCCGCTTGTTTTTAATCTTGAGCGACCCGATCAAAGTCATCGGATGCATCGGATTCCGTTGCTTTATCAGAGCCGAACGCTGACATTTTTCTACCGCCTTCTGGTCGATAAATCCATCTTTCAAGAGCTCTTCAAGTAAAAAATCGACCTTGATCAAACAGCCGTTTTGACAGTCCATAGGAAAAAATGAAGCACCATCATTGTTCATAAAATAAATTATTCCCCCCGGATTCTAAAAAGTTATTTTTCCATATCCTATCTGAATGGTTTATGACAAGTCTTTTTCGGGGCCAGCTTTGTCCGGTCTGGTGACAGCAAGCAAATTCAAAAAAATTATTGACGATTTGGCTCTTGCTGTTTTGCGGCGGGTTTGTTACTATTTACGGTTTCTGAAATTCACCCGATTTGCTGAGTTTTCACACAACCTCTCAAAAGCATAGACAATGACGACAAAACCAGAAATCCTGGCCCTCTTTTCACAGGGTCTTGACAGTATTCTCGCAATCAAAATTATCCAGCAACAGAACCTGCAGGTTAAGGCTCTGAAATTTATAACTCCCTTTTTCAGTTATGATATTAAAGGCCGGGAAACGGAGTATTGTGAACAGATCAGAAAAAGCTACGCAATCGATCTCGATATTATTGATCTGACCCCGAACTATCTTAAAATGCTGGCGGCACCTGAATATGGTTACGGCAAGAATTTCAACCCCTGTCTCGACTGTAAGATAATGATGCTCACTCAAGCCCGGATCAAAGCTGAAGAGATGGGAGTTCAAGCAATTATAACCGGTGAGGTCGTCGGTCAGCGCCCTTTCTCACAGCGCCGGGACACAATGCGCCGAATTGAAAAATTGAGCCTGACTGAAGGCCTGCTTTTACGCCCTTTAAGTGCCAAACTCCTGACCCCCACCCGGGCTGAGAATGCCGGACTGATCGACCGCGATAAACTTTTTGATTTCAGCGGCCGGGGCCGCAAACCACAGATGGCTCTGGCGGAGGAGCTTAAGGTCAGAGACTACCTGACCCCGGCCGGTGGTTGCCTGCTGACCGATCCCGGCTTTGCCCTGCGGGTTAAAACCCTCTATCAGCAAAATCTGATCCCGACCGCAACCGACCTTGAACTCCTTAAATTCGGACGTTTTTACCCTCTGCAAAAGGCGGATGAATTTATTATCGTCGGCCGCCACCGGGCTGACAACCTTGAACTTCTGGCAACTGCGACCGAAGACTATTTTATTGTCCAGCTGGCCGCAATGGCAGGACCGGTTGCAATCCTCAAAGGGTCAGCGGACCAGCTCTCTTCAGCTGCAGAAAAGCTCTGCCAACACAGTAAAGCCAAAAATCTTAGCGAAGTCGAAATAAAATGGCGCCGGGGCCGGGAAAATGGCGCATTCACTATCAAAAACAGTCTCAACAAATAAGTAATCATGACAACTGAAAAATCATCCCCACCGAAAAAAACGCTGACTCCGATGCTGCGGCAGTACCTCGATGTCAAGGCGAAACATAACGACAAGATTCTGCTTTTTCGGATGGGTGATTTTTATGAGATATTCTTTGATGATGCCGCAATCGCCGCGAAAACCCTGAAAATCACCCTCACCAGCCGCAACAAGAAAAATGATAATGCCGTACCGATGTGCGGATTTCCGCACCACGCTGCAACCGGCTATATAACCTCTCTGGTCAAAGCCGGACACAAAGTAGTTGTCTGTGATCAGGTCGAGGATCCCAAACAGGCCAAAGGTCTGGTGCGCCGGGAGGTTACCAAGATCATCACCCCGGGAGTTAATCTTGAGAGTGAAACCCTCTCCCCCGATGATGATAATTTCTTAGCCGCAGTCACCTGCCGGCAGAAAAACGGCACCATTTTCGGCCTCAGTCTCCTGGATGTCAGTACCGGCAAATTCAAGGTTACCGAGCTTTTTGACCTGGAGTCTCTGCTCGATGAACTGGGGCGCAGCGACCCGACGGAAATTTTACTTTCAGTTCCCGCAAACGGTTATGAAGCTCAGGGACAGGAGGTGATTAAAGATCAGTTTGCAAAAGTTCATTTCACCCTTCGCCCCAACAGCGAAAACCTCACATCTAAGCAGAGCCTGGAACTTCTCTGCCAACACTTCGGCACCATCTCTCTCGATGGTTTCGGCGGCCAGCACCTGACCGCCGGCCTGGACGCGGCCGGCACCGCTTTAGCCTATGCCCGGGAGACCCAGAACCAGGCCCGACTGAATCATATCCAGTCACTAACGGTCTACAAAAACACCAATTTCATGCAGATCGATCGTAATGTCATCTCAAATCTGGAACTTCTCTGCACGATTCAGGAACGCAGTAAGGTGGGAAGTCTGCTCGGGATTATCGACCGCTGTCAAACCAGCATGGGCAGTCGTCAATTGAAAGAGTGGCTGCTGTTTCCTCTGCTCGACAAGAAACTCATCGAACAACGCCTTGACGCGGTTGAGATTCTGCTTGAAGAGAAACGCTGCCGGCTTGAACTTATGAACCACCTGCGCAAGCTCTATGACCTTGACCGGATCGCCGGGCGGTTGGCCGCAGGCCGGGCCAACGGACGCGATCTTTTAAGCTTAAGAGATTCCCTTAATCTAATCCCCGGGATCAAAAAACTGCTCGCCGGCCTGCCCCTGCAACCGGACCTGATCAACCGGGCCCTGACCGGCCTGCATGAACTCAAAGAGTTAAATTCCAGAATCACTGAAACTCTGCTTGATGACCAGCCGCTCTCGATTACTGAGGGCCGGATTATCCGGGATGGAATCGACAAGCGGCTGGATGAATTACGCTCAATCAGTAAAAACGGCAAGCAGTGGCTGATCGAATATGAACGCAAAGAGAAAGAGAAAACCGGTATCAACGGTCTGAAAGTCCGTTTCAACCGGGTTTTCGGTTACTATATCGAGGTCACCAGAAGAAATTCTGAACAGGTGCCGAAAGAGTATGTCAGACGCCAGACACTGACTAATGCCGAACGCTTCATAACCGATGAGTTGAAGGAATATGAAGAGAAAATTCTCGGAGCGGAAGAGAAAATCAACCAGATTGAACATGAGATTTTTCTCGCCTTACGGGAGCAGGCGGGAGGCCGGCTGAAAGAGATTCGTGAATCAGCTTTGCGGCTCACCCTGTTCGATGTTTTAAGCGCCCTTGCCGAAGTCGCCGATGAACGCCGCTACTGCCGCCCGGAAATCGTCAGCGACCAGCAGCTCCTTGAAATTGAAGAGGGTCGCCACCCGGTAATTGAGACCTTAACTGAAAACTTCATCCCCAACGACACCGCTTTAGATAGTGAGAAAGAGCAGCTGTGGATTATAACCGGGCCCAACATGTCCGGGAAATCCACTTTTATGCGGCAGAATGGGCTCTTTGCCCTGATGGCTCAGATGGGCTCTTTTATCCCGGCAAAAAAAGCCCGAATAAGTATATTCGACCACATTTTCACCCGGGTTGGAGCCTCTGATAATCTCGGCCGCGGACTTTCTACTTTTATGGTGGAGATGACGGAAACTGCTCATATTCTACATCAGGCCGGGGCCAAAAGCCTGATCATATTAGATGAAATCGGCCGCGGCACAAGCACTTTTGACGGCCTCAGTCTGGCCTGGGCGATCGCGGAAGAGATCCATGAAAATTCCGGCAGCCTGACTCTCTTTGCAACGCACTACCATGAGCTGACCGAGTTGGAACTGATTAAAGCCAGAATCGCCAACTACAATGTCGCGGTCCAGCAGCGGGATGACGGCATCACCTTTCTCCGCCGGATTGTCAAAGGGGGAACCAACCACAGTTACGGAATTGAGGTCGCAAAACTGGCGGGTATCCCAGAACCGGTTTTGATTCGGGCGAAAGAGATCCTGGAGAATCTGGAAGCTGCGGAGATATCGGAGGGTGAAAATCTGCGAATGACCGGAAAGAGTGTTTTAAGTAGCCGGACTAACGGACTGGAAAGCGGTTATCTACCCCTGCTCGAACCGGCCCCGGCTACAGATAAAAACTGTTTAGAGAAGAAAACTGAAGCCTTAAGAGAGTTTATAAAAAAACAAGACCTCAACCGGATAACTCCGATTAAGGCCCTGAACATTCTGGAAAAGCTGCAAAAAATGGTTAACCGATAAAACCGGTTTACAATGAGTCGCGGTGGGCCTGTTCCTGAACTGCGAGATCAGCAAAATTGGTCTTCTGCAGACTCGCGATCAGATCTTCCTGAACCGTAGCCAGCTCCTTGCGAATCGAGCAGAAACCCATGCGGTCACAGGCATTATAACCATCAAGACAGAGATTAAGTTTAATATCACCCTCGACAGCTTCAACCACATTGCACAAGCTTACATCTACCGGCTTTCTGGCCATTGAGTAGCCACCTTTTTTACCCCGGTGAGAGATCACAATCCCGGCCCGGCTCAAACTCTGAAAAATCCGTGCCAGAAAGCCAACCGGGACATCCATCTCCCGAGCAACCTCAGGAATCACAACAATTGCACCTTCTGGCTGCATTGACATGTAAACAACCCCGCGGATCGCATAATCTGACGCTCTGGTTAATTTCATTCCACTAAATCCCAATTTAAAATATTAATAACTAATTACGACTAACAATATAAACTTTATTAAAGATATCATGTTTATCTATGGATGTCAACCCACTTATTTTACTCCCTCTCGGCTATTCAAATCATAAAGAAATTTAAGCCCTTTAAGGGTCAGAAACTCATCGACATTATCAATAACATCGGTCTCGCGCTCGACTATTTTCGCCAGCCCACCGGTCGCAACCACCAGCAAATCTTTTTTCAACTCAGCCTTAATCCTGGCGATTAAACCTTCAACCAGAGAGAGATAACCGTAAACAATTCCAGACTGCATGCAGTGAACCGTATTTTTGCCCACCACCTCTTTCGGCCGCCGGAGTTCTACCCGGGGCAGTTTTGAAGCCCGGGCGCAGAGCGCTTCCATCGAGATATTCATTCCCGGAGCAATAACCCCACCCAGATATTCACCTTTATCAGAAACACAGTCGAACGTAGTGGCCGTACCAAAATCTATAATCACCATCGCCTTTTTATACATCTGATAGGCGGCAACCGCGTTGACAACCCGGTCGGCCCCAACCTCACGGGGGTTATCAAGTAAAATCGGCAATCCGGTTTTGATTCCCGGGCCGACCACAAACGGCCGGAAATGGAAGTATTTACTCGCCAGACCCAAAAGCTCATCCAGAACTGAAGGAACGACACAGGCAATCATCATCCCGTTAACCTCCCGGCGGTCAGCTCCGACTGAACGCAAAAATTCCTGAATCATAATGATATACTCATCCCGGGTCCGATCGGTTGCAGTCGAAACGCGCCAGTGATCAAGCAATTCATCTTGACGATACAAACCTAAGACCGTATGCGTGTTACCAACATCTATAACTACTAACATTTCCTATTTCCTATACGCGGGCGCTGCCCGCAGGTTAAGGGCACTAATCAGTTTTTGCGAGCCAGGCCTCACCGGCATTAAAAGAGCTTACGCTCCCGTCCGCAAGGGTTGCAACCAGGCCGCCGTTACTATCTATCCGCTGCGCCCGGCAGTTAATTTTCTCACTTCCTGAATGAATGACGATATCTTTTCCCGCCAGATAAAAATTCCGGTTGATCAGATCCCGGATCGACCCCTCCAGTCCTGCACGACCGAAAAGTTCCGTAAAAACAAAAAGTTCATCCAGCAGTTTTGACAACAGAAGATCAAGTGAAACAGTTTTTTGAGATTCGCATTTTAATGATGTCACCTGCCCGTGCAGAGCCAGAGGAAAATCCTGGATTTCAGAATTAACATTAATACCGACCCCGATAATCAAAAATTCCGCCCGGTTTGCACCGGGTTTCATCTCCGCAAGAATACCAGCCAGTTTCAGGCCGCGGCTGAGAAGATCATTGGGCCATTTGATCATCAATCCAGGCAACTCATTATGCAAAACCTGCCACAAAGCTGCGGCCGCGACCAGTGACAGCTGCGGCAGTTTCTCAAGTTCAATCAACGGTCGCAAAAGAAGTGAAAAATAGAGGTTCAGGCCAGCCGGCGAATGCCACTGCCGGCCCCGGCGACCCCGACCTGCTGACTGCTGATCGGCAACCACCACGGTACCGGCCGGAGCACCGGCCTCAGCCAACTGCCAGAGATACCTGCTGGTCGAATCCAGCATTGCAAAAGATAGAACTTTACCCCCCCAGGGGGTGAGAAAAGGTTCTATCACGAAACCAGATCAAGCGAGATATCGATTGCCTGAGCCGAATGGGTTAGAGCTCCGACTGAAATAAAATCAACGTCACAGGCAGCAACTTTAGCCACATTTTCCAGGACTATACCGCCTGATGCCTCAAGTTTGATTGCCGGATACTCGGCTCGGACATAGGTTACCGCTTCCCGCAGCAAAGCTTCATTCATATTATCGAGCAGAATTATATCCGCTCCGGCCCGGGCCGCCTCTTTGACTTCATTGAGATCAGCAGCCTCAACTTCAATTTTCAGGCCGTGCGGGGCCATATTTAAAGCATGGCTGACCGCATCGGTCACGGTTCCGGCCGCACGGATGTGATTATCCTTGATTAAAATGCCATCAAACAGACCGTGCCGGTGGTTGCGGGCGCCGCCCACCTGGACCGCGTATTTTTCCAGGGAACGCCAGCCCGGAGTCGTCTTCCGCGTATCGACAATCTCGGCCTGATAATCCTCGACTTCAGCGACAAAACGAGCGGTTAAGGTCGCAACCCCACAGAGTCGCTGAACAAAATTCAAGGCCACTCTTTCAGCCATCAGAATCGAGATGACATTGCCGGTCACCGCCATCAGGGGATCGCCGCTCTTAAGCCGGTCACCATCAGCAACCCGGGCTTCGATCTTGAGTGAGGGATCAAGGGTGCGAAAAACCAGACCCAACACCTGGATGCCGGCGGCCACACAATCCTGTTTAGCTTTAATCAGAGCCCGCGCCGTGGTTCCCGGCGGCACGGTTGACAGAGTCGTCACATCACCGGAACCTAAATCCTCTTCCAAAGCCATCTTTATCAACTTCTCGGTCGAAAACATAACTACTCCTCACCCGGCCAGACTAACACCAGATAAATTTTTAAGATTATTTAATCGCAAACCGGTTTAATGAATCAATACTAAAGTGCGCGCCTATAACATAAATCAAGAAATAATAGCAATCCCCATAAAGGTCGGTTTTTGCCGCTTGATTTTTCAACTCAATTCCGCTAGTCAATACCTAATCTGAAACAAGTTGGCTTAAAAGCACTTCATTTTCTCTTAAGGTAAAAAACATTGCAAAACGACAATTTATCCCGCAAGGCTAAAGCGCTTAAACCATTCATGGCGATGGATATTCTGGAACGGGCCCAACAGCTTGAAAGAGATGGCCGCTCAATCATCCATCTTTCGATTGGCGAACCGGATTTTCCGACCCCGAAAGCAATTACGACGTGCGCCATTCAGGCTTTACATGACGACAAAACCCATTACACGCACAGTCTTGGCACCTACGAACTGCGCCAGACCATAGCTGATCATTATCGGAAACGCTACCGGGTAAAGATCAGCCCCGAGCAGATTCTGGTCACCTCCGGCACCTCTCCGGCTCTGATGCTCGCCTGCGCCGCCCTGCTTAATCCGGGAGACAAAGTTATCGTCAGCGACCCCGGCTATGCCTGCTACAGCAATTTCATCTCCTACTGCGACGGCATACCGCAACCGATTCAGGTTGATGAAGAGAACGGCTTTCAGTACGAACCCCGGGTCATCAGAGAGAGGATCACGCCGCAAACCAAAGCCATCATGATCAACTCACCCGCCAATCCAACCGGAAACCTGCTCGAAAAAGAGCGCATGGCGGAACTTGCCGGTTTAGGCATCACCTTGTTATCCGATGAAATTTATCATGGGCTGGTCTATGAAGGAAGTGAACACTCAATCCTGGAATTTACCGACAATGCCTTTGTCTTTAACGGTTTCTCCAAGCTCTATGCCATGACCGGCTGGCGCCTGGGATACCTGATTGCCCCGCCCCGCTATATGCGGGTTCTGCAGACTCTGCAACAGAGTTTCATGATCTCCGCCAGCCATTTCGGTCAGATCGCAGCCTTAACAGCTCTGACTTCGGACGAGGTGGCCAAAGATCTTAAGCGAATGCGTGAAATCTATGATGAACGCCGCCGCTTCACTTTGAAACGGGTTCGCGAGATCGGTTTAGGGGTTGCGGTCGAGCCGACCGGCGCTTTCTATATCTTTGCCAATGCCAAAAAGTTTACCACTGATTCCTATAATTTTGCCTTTGAAATTCTGGAAAAGGCCGGAGTCGGCGTTACTCCGGGCATCGATTTTGGTGAAAGCGGAGAAGGTTTCCTGCGTTTTTCCTACGCCAATTCTCTGGAGAATATAGCCGAAGGCATGAATCGTCTGGAACAATTTCTTCATAACCTGTAAGTTTAACCGCAAGATTTCTCACAGATTATGTGGAATCGGTTTTTTTACAATGTTCTATAAGTCACTTAATAATTACGCCTCTTCTTCTGTGGCAACGGAAAAGCCAGAAGGTAGGTGTTACCGGAGAGTTTCAACAGATCATCACCACGTTTAACCATCGCGCAGACCAGTTCGCCATCGATTATCTGCAGTCCCTGCAGAGGCCCGTCAATGACTCCGGTTACTTTACGGATGACAAAACCGCGGCCGCTGTTTTTAACCATCTTGATATTACCTTTATTAAGAAAGCCATACTCTCCGATAGCCGTCGACATTTCGGCCTCGTTATCATTCAAAAGAAGTTCATCAAGACCATCGCCGTCGACATCATAAACCCTTAAAGGTGAACATATCGAGCGTTTTTCAGTGTAACTAACCTTCTCCGTACCGAATTCATATTGAATATTATGGAGGGATCCTGCCACGCGCTCCTCACTCACCCAGAGTCGCTTACTCCCCTGGTAAATCTCAAGAAAGTTAAGTTTGTTAATGAAGCAGAGCTCTTTTATGCGATCGTTGTTAATATCAGCATAGACGGCTCCAGGAAGAGTAAAACCCATCGGCACTTTGAATCTACCGGAGGATTTGACTTCGCCGTTACTGAAATTAAGGGTTGCAACCTGATTGCTGAAAAGGTCCTCTTCAACAAATCCCTGGCCAACAAAATAGGCTCCCTTATCAGCAATTGAGTGGCCGCCTAAAAGACCCATAACAAAAGGTATATGATCAGCTATAATCATAAATTTACCACCTCTTTTAGCTATCACAAATGAGGAAAATCCATCTTCGGTCTCTTTAAAAGTATTAACTATAATCTCATCTTTATGATCACCGGTTATATCACCTACCTGAATATTTATAATTGAACCCCAGCGGTCAAAATGGTAACGGTATTGATATTTAAGGGCTTTGCGAACAATCTGATAAACAAAAATTTTCTCGCCATCTGTAAACACTATTTCGGGCGTACCGTCATTTTCAAGATCACCGACATCCATCCCCTTAACTACCAGGTTTACTTTTGCCAACTGCCGGTAGCGGCTTAAAAGCACCTGATCCTGATCAGCGGTAGAGAGACCATACCGGCCTTTCTTCGGCGTCCCCGACCGGACTCCGGTAGCCGCTGCTCCAGCACCCGGGGTAAACTGATCGGCATTCCAGGCGGCGACCAGTTCCTGATCACCATTATAAAAAGTCAGTTTTGACCCCTGGTTAACAACATAGAGATCATAGCCCATAGCGCCCAGAGCACCAGGCCGGTTAAGCGCCTGCCGATGCCGCAGTCCGACCCCGTAATCGGCCCAGTTAAGCTGCGGCAGAGCTTCACGCACCCGAGAAAAAAGATCAATATCATTGCCGTTGAGATCTATAAAAATTGCCGCAATATGGGAAAAACGCCTAACCAGAGACCCACGGTTCAACCGGGCTCGGAGATAGCGGTTAAGAGGACGACAGATCGCATAATCGGGCTCGACCCGAATAACTTTCAACGCGGCAACAAGTCTCTCCTGGGCCCCCAGTCGCTTGCCGGTTACGGGATGAACCAGAGGTTGTCCTGACTCAAGCACAGCAAAAAGGTCACCAACCGCCACCCCTCTTTTACGGCCACAGTCAATTACAATCCCCTGCGGATCGGCCTGCACCAGATAACCGGATAAAGAACTGAAACGAGCCGGCGCCGGGGCCGCAGAAACCGACGTTGCAACAGCCGACAAAATGATCAACACAAAACAGAAAACAATCGGCATAGATATTCTACGCAATCTATATATAGACTTCAACATTTCCCCCACAAACTTATACGCATCTTAAACCTCTTTCTTTAATCTTTCAAGCTTTGATTATTACATATAGCCTTTTTGCTATTATAGCTCAAGAAAAAAGCAAAGAAAAAGGGGAAGCGGTTAACCGCTTCCCCTTCTGGAAGTACTTTTCAAGTATAAATTACTCTAGAATTTATACCGAAACCGACAGGTGCTGATGAAGATATCTTCATCGGCACTACCATCCATGCTGTCATATGTTGTTGCTGAATCACGACTGTCTCTTTCGAAGAAATCCATCGCATCACCAGAAAACAGGTAACCGGCATTAACTGCAAACTCGAGATTGTCATAGATTTTATATTTCAGATAGGTATCGAATTCAAATCCGATCTGATCTTCACTATAATCTTTCCCGGTTTCAGGATTAGTATATTCAATATCTTCAGCCGTCATCATATAGATGATGGAGGCACCGACTTTCAACTTCTTACTGGCTTTGAAATCGAGGGCCAGTTTATTAAAAATCAGACCTTTGTCGAGGATGCCCACGTTTTCACCAAAGTAGTCATCATCAGTGTATCCACCTTCCAGAACACAGATACTGTCAGCCCGGTCGATATCAACCGACATGAAACCGTCAAAATCGCTGTCGCTGGCATCATCATCACCGGAAGCATACCAACCGGTATAGGTTAATTTTACAGCACCAAAATTCATGCCGACATCAACGTGCGCAAACCAGGCATTAACATCAAAGTCTTCGTCAGCTTTACTTGCTTCATTGTATTTATAACCACTGTAATCTTCAACAAAATTAGTACTGTCAACGCTACCTGTCTGATAGATAAGATCCCATTTAACAAATACCGGGCCAATATCAGCTTTACCATCAACACCTAAGTTGAAAAGATCAAGTTCGGTTCTATTGCCAAGATGTTTAACCTGGTAATACTGAGAGCTGACACCTTTGTATCCTGGAGCGGTAGGATCTTCATCCCCATCACCAGTCATGTAAACGCCGAAAATACCGACTTTAACCGTATCAACCGGTGAAAAGTTAACCCGGGCGTAGAAAGCATCGAGATCTTCAACGTCATCATCAGGATCTTTGGTCTCATCACGATAGGGCCGTAACCATGCGAGATTAAGGTTGACTGGTCCGAAAGCGAAATCACTGGTAACACCCATAATGGTCTCAGCCCAGAAGTAGCTGTTAACCGTGAAAGGCTGCAGACCCATGCGGATACGAGCTTTTTCACAGGCCCAAGGCAGCTGGAAGTCGGTATAGAGCCAGCGGGTTTCAATGTTGATTGCATCACCGGAATAACTACCGCCGGAACTTTTACCTTGACCCGGTTTACCATACTCAAGCGCACCGATCTCTAAGGCATAAACCCCTTTAACCTTGCCGTCGTTGGTTGAAGCATCGAACCACATCCGATATTTAGCCTCACCCCAGGTTTCGGACGAGGAACCATCTTTCAAAACACCTTTTTCACTGTCAAGCCAGTCATTATGATCAGTATAGACCATAAAACGGTTGTTAAAATCACCTTTGATTTTAACATCGGCTGCAAATGAAGGAATGGCAAATGCCACTACCAGCAAAGCCGCCAGAATCAAACCAATTCTCTTACTCATTTTTTCCTCCTGTCAAACAATTAAATAGATCTAAAAAAACTATGAAGCGCACAATCTGTGCAGTTAAAAACCACATTGAGAGTAGTTCTTAACAAATCCTAATCCAAAATGCAAGCTTAAAATTATAGCAATCTAATCTTTAGCTTAATAATAATTTATTTAAGGTTAAAATCGTTACAGACTCAAACTATCATCAATATCCTTTAAGATGATCGATATACTCCGGCAGAAAGAGTGAAATCTGCGGAAAATAGGTGATCAATATCAGGAAAATGATAAGGATCGAAAGCCACGGCAGAGCCGCCTTCAAAACCCACGCCAGATTATGCCCGGTTATCCCCGACATGACAAAAAGATTTAAGCCTACCGGTGGCGTTACCATCCCGATCTCCATATTAACCACCATAATCACACCGAGGTGAATCGGGTCAATCCCCAGTTTACGGGCAATCGGAAGAATAATCGGCGCCATGATCAGGATAATTGCCGAAGGCTCCATAAAGTCACCGGCAAGGATCAGAAAAATATTGACAACCAGCAAAAAGCCCCAGGCCGGCAACCCCCAACCAACTATCGTCTCGGCAAACATGTGGGGGATACGCTCGGTCGTCAAGACATGGGCAAAGAGCATTGCGTTGCCGATGATAAAGAGCAGCATAATGGAGACCTTGGAGGAATCCAGCAACACCTTGCGCACATCAGGATGTGTAATAGAGCGTGGTATAGCCGCCACTGTAACCCATAAATTTCGAGTTATCGCACTACCCAGCGACTCACCCTTCTTGACCCAGGCCACCCCCTCCAGGGGCCCCATATCACGATAGATAAAAATCGCGATAAAAAAAGCATAGACGGCTGAAACCGCCGCCGCTTCGGTCGGACTGGCAATACCGCCATAGATTGATCCCAAGACGATAACAATCAGCATCAATCCCCAACCGGCACTGAATCCGGAACGTAAAAGATTCCGGAACCCCACCCAGGGCTGCGCCGGAAGTCCCTTGACCCGAGCGACAATATAGATAACCACCATCAGGATCGAACCCATCATAAGACCCGGCAGAAAACCAGCCATAAAAAGGCGGGCCGCCGACTCTTCGGTCGCGGCCGCATAAACCAGCATCACGATCGATGGCGGAATTAAAATACCCAGAGTCCCGGCATTGGTAATCACCCCGGCCGCCATTTTCTCAGGATAACCGGCCTTGACCATCCCGACGATAACAATTGATCCGATGGCCGCAACCGTTGCCGGCGAAGAGCCCGAAACTGCGGCAAAAATCATACAAGCCAGAACTGATGCCATGGCCAGGCCGCCACGAATCCAACCAACGCAATCGATGGCAAAATTAATAATCCGGTTGGCAACCCCGCCGGTCGAAAGAAAGGTTGAAGAGAGGATAAAGAAAGGAATCGCCAGCAAGGTATAGTGTTCCGACTGGGACTCAAAAAGCTTCAAGGCGATCGATGCCACTGAATCACTGGAAAAAAACAGAATTGTCGTAACACTCGAAAGACCCAGAGCAAAAGCGATCGGCATCCCGGTAAACAGACAGAGAAAAAGAATAAAGAAAAGGGCCGCAGTGGTCATGCCGTATCACCTCCGTCAACAGAAGTCTGGGCCGGCATCTCCCGCACCAGGTGCATACTTTCTTTGGCCTCATCCGCAAGTTTAAAACCTTCAGATTTACCCGTATAGATCTCCCAGAAGAGCTGCAATAAACGCCAGGCCAACATGATCATCCCGAGCATCAGAATACTGTGGGCAATCCATTTAGGGATCGGCAGATCTTCCATTTCAATAGCAATCATATGGATTTTTTCGAGGTAGACCCAAGACCCTTTAATGAAAAGGCCGCAGTAGAACAGGCAACAAGCAACTGCGCCCAGACTGACCAGACGATGCAGCTTGTCGGGCAGCATCTTGACAAAAGTATCAACCCCGATATGGGAACCAACCTTAATGCCGTAGGAAGCCCCGAAAAGAACCATCCAGGCGGAGAGATGTAAAGTCATCTCCTCGATCCACATAAACCCTATGCCGAAACCAAAACGCAAAACAACCTCGACAAAAACCAGGATGGTCATAACCGCCAGAAGGAGACAAATAATCGTCTCTTCCAGACTACTGATAATCCGGCTAAACATAGGCTAAAACCTCAAACCTGGCAGAAAAGCAAAAAAACACGGGCCTTAAAATTTTCAAGGCCCGTGAAATTAATCAAAACTCTACTTACCGGCAGCAATCGCGGCGTCAAGATAATCTTTACCAATCTGGCCTTCAAACTTCTTCCAGACCGGCTTCATTTTGTCGACCCAAAGTTGACGTTCGGCATCGGTAAGTTCCAGCACCTTAGAACGTTTGGAATCGATAATCTTCTGACGATCATTAACCGATTTTTGGGCTGATACTTTATTGCCAAAAGCGATAGCTTCATCTAACGCCTTCTTGATCTCAGTTCTCATATCTCCCGACAACCCATTCCAGAATTCAGCCGAGGTGACAATCATATAGTCGAGCAGGCCATGGTTGGATTCTGTTATATAACCCTGAACTTCAAAAAATTTCTTGGAGTAGATATTGGACCAGGTGTTCTCCTGACCATCAATCGCCTTGGTCTGCAAAAGGGTAAAAACTTCGGAGAAAGGCTTTTTCAATGGCATTGCGCCAACCGCTTCAAACTGAGCCGCCAGAACGTCGGAACTCATAATGCGAAATTTTTTCTTGCACGCATCGGCCGGAACCCGCAAAGGTGAACTGGCTGACAGCTGTTTAAGGCCATTATGGAGATAACCTAAACCAATAAGCCCCTTTGACTCTAAAGATGTCAACATTTTCTGGCCGTAAGGACCACTCTGAAATTTACCTACCGTAGCCATATCCTTAAACAGAAAGGGCAGATCGTAGAGTTGTAAGGTTTTGGTATATTTTTTAAATTTGGAAAGAGCCGGGGCGGCCAACTGAACATCGCCTAAGAGCATTGCTTCAAGGACTTTATTGTCACCAAAAAGCTGAGAATTAGGAAAAACCTCAACCTTGACTTTACCCGGCAGACGTTTTTCGATAAGCTCTTTGAATTTGTTAGCCATCTGGCCCTTAGGGGTATTTTCCGCAACTACGTGCGAAAATTTGATTACAATCGGACCCGCAGCCGCAATGGTCGCAAAACCCATCGAGATAACCGCGACAACCAAGCTTAGCACCAATAATCTGCATCTTTTCATCTCTTTTCTCCTCTTTTAACTTACATGATTAAGTTTGACCGACTTCTGTTACCATAACAGAAAATAATGAAAAAATCAGCTTCTACTAATAAGTTGTTTTAATATATAAACTGCCCAGAAAGCAAGTCGATAATTTCTGAAAGCTGTGTCAGAAATTTTCTTACAAGATCATTTCTAAGGTTCAATAAGGTGGTTTTGAATGGCAAACCGGGAAAGCTCAGCGTTGTTTCGCAGATTAAGTTTTTTCAGGAGCCGGAAACGGTAGGTATCGACCGTTTTAATACTGATATTGTAGGCTGTGGCAATTTCACGGTTGGTCTGACCCGCAGCCAGCTGGCGCAGCACCTGGAGTTCTCGGGTTGAAAGCGAATCAAGCGGCGATTTTCCCGAAACTCCCTTGGCCAGGCGTAGAGCCAGCATCTCGACCGCCTCCTCAGTGAGATAACGGGCACCCCCATAAACTTTGCGAATTGCCGCGACCAGCTGTTCCGGGGCCGAACGCTTGGTGACATACCCCATAACCCCGACCTCCACGGCCCGCACGACATACTGCTCCTCTTCATGCATGGTCAGGATAATAATCGGCAAGTCGGGATAGGCCGCAAGAAGCTGTGCTGACACTTCAAGGCCGTCTAAACCCGGCATAGAGATATCGATTACCGCGACATCAACCGGTGATTCAAAAGCCAGATGCAAGGCCTTGCGACCGTCACTGGCTTCCGCCACAACTTCTATATCACCACTCTCTTCAACAATCCGTACCAGACCAGCCCGGACAATGGCGTGATCATCAGCCAATAAAACTTTAATCATACAACCTCTTCCTCCCCGACTTTTGCCCGGAAGCTGATCCGGGTACCCCGGCCAGGTTCGGAAACAATTTCGAATGATCCACCGATCAGAATAGCACGTTCCCGCATCCCGGCAATCCCGAGGCCGCCGGTTGCCATTGCCACATCGGCAACAAAACCGCAACCGTCATCCGTAATAACCATTCGCAACTGAGTTGCATCGACAACCAGAGAGATTTTCACCTGGTCGGCCTGTGAATGCCTGGCAACATTGGTTAAAGCCTCCTGCGATATTCTATAAGCTGCAGTTGCCAGCCTATCATTAAGCTCCGGAACTTCACCCTCAACATTACAAGTACACGCAATCCCGGTACGACGCTCGAAATCCGCCGCATACCACTCCAGAGCTTCAACCAGACCTAAATCATCTAAAATCCCCGGGCGCAGACGTAATGCGATACTCCGCACTTCATCAATTGTATCATCAATTAAAGCAGTCATCATTGCCGCCCGTTCTGCGGCTTTAGCGTCCAGCGGCCGCAACCGACCTTCAAGCCAGACGGTCTCCAGACGTAAGGCCGTCAGCACCTGGCCGAGTTCATCATGAAGACCGCGGGCAATCGCGGCCCGTTCCCTCTCCTGATCGGCTAAAATACTTCCCGAGAGACGCTGCAATTCAACTGTCCGCTTTTTTACCTGCCGTTCAAGATCCCGCGTGTAGAGATTCAGCTTTTCCTGAGCCTGCTTGAGTGCTGCTTCAGCTGATTTCCGATCACTTATATCGATCGAAACCGCAAGCGAACGGACAATAGTTCCCTCCCGGTCACGATCACCAATCGCCGAGAGCAGAACATCCATGATGCTACCATCCTTGCGTACCAGACGATAAGGAATATCCTTACAAAAACCAACCCGAAAAAATTCCGGGAACACTTCTTTGACAGCATAATCGCGTGACTCCGGAGTCAGAAAATCGGACAGCGGTCGACCCACCACCTCGACACGTTCATAGCCTAAAGCTTCAAGCCAGTTGTCACTGACACTTATCAGAGAACCGGCAGCGTTGATCGAATGCAGCATCGCCGGAGTATTGTGATAGATCGATCGATAACGCTTTTCACTCTCGCGTAAAGCCTGCTCGGCCTTTTTCCGCTGGACAATCTCGACACTCGCATTACGATAGAGAAAAAACACTGCCAGTCCAACCAGAATACAGAGAGTTACCACGGTCGGCACGGTAACCCGGACTAAAGGATCAAAAACTACCTTGTAGATAGCTTCAAGACTCCGCAGATGAATCACATACCAATTCGGAAAACCGTCAATCTCTAACCGGTTGACCAGATATTTGCGATGACTCTCATCAACCGCGTAATGATCTCCTTCAGCGACCAGACCGACCCCAGCCCAGGGCCCGGTGCCGAACTGCCGGGAGCGGGCAAGATCATGCTGTTCTATTCCCGAAGTTTGCCAAAGCAACTTAAAGAGCCACGGTTTCCGGTTGGCGATAAAAATCAGGCCGTGCGGATCAGTAACCACGACGATCTCATCCCGACTCTGACCAAGTTTTTTCTCAATCTGTTCGAGTGAGGCTTTGATTACCACAACCCCGAGTACCCGGGCATCAGTTTTTGACCGAACCGGATAGCTGCAGTAAACTCCCCGGCGACCGGAGGTTGAACCCAAGGCCAGATAAGAGGCGGGAGAGCCTTTAACCGCCTCCTGGAAATAGGGTCGGAAAGCAAATTTTTTACCGACAAAGCTATCCTTGGCCCGGCGGTTGCTGGATACCAGCGTGACGCCGTTTAAGTCCATCAGATAACAGACATCAGAGCCTAGAGCCGTGTTGAAGTGATCCAGCAACAACTCCGTACGCGGCTGATATTCAAGTTGTTTTTCGGGGTCGGTAGCGATCGTTTTCGAATCTTTGCTCTCGAGAAAGTCAATCAACTGCTGCATACCGGCCAAGGCTCTTACCGGCTTTACATTTTCGGACAGATAACTCGAAAGATTTTTCTGGATAATTTCTATTCGGGTGATTGCGTGATGCTCGGCTTCTGCAAAAGCGGCACTTTTCAGGGAGGCATAATAGAGATAACTTCCGGTCGCCGCTGAAAGAAAGACCAGCAGGGATAAAACTAAAAAGATAAGACGCAGTTTCATTTACTAAAAATCGATCCGATGATTTTGAAACATTGCTTTTTTCCCCGAGACAAACTAAATTGAAACAAAATTCAAGATGGAGTAACACGCTAACCGAATAACTGTCAACCTAACGTTAATAGCTGCAACCGACTGCCAACATCAGTATTTCAAGAAGAGATCATGACCAGCATCCCTATACTCGGCTTCATCGGCCATAGCAACAGCGGCAAAACCACTCTGC